>CBFDAD010000034.1:0-9029 GCA_965602705.1 uncultured bacterium | reverse complement strand
TGACGCCGGCCTTGGCAAGGTTGTCGATGTTGGGCGTGTCCAGTTCGGGGTGTCCATAGGTGCCGACGACGTTCGTTGCCTGCGTATCGGTCATGATGAATACGAAATTGGGTTGCGACATACGCTACCTCCTGTGCGTTCCCCTACACCTACTCCCTATGTAGCTCCACCCAATCGGCCCACCCTAATCTACTCCATCCCTCGTGGCGCCGGGTGCAGCAGATCGGAAGGCGTCGTTCTTTGCGGTATCAAGCTCGAAACCCAGGAAGAAAGGGATTTCTCTCAGCCATTCAGGGCAAGAAAGTGACGCTTGACCACTTCGCAGGCGAGTTTCGGCCGGCGGTATTCGTCCAGTATCCCCTTGTTGTTAAACCCACGTGGGCGACTGAGGGCCTTCCACCCCAGCTCCGACGTGCGGCAGTCGCAGAACTGCCAGATGCTCAGACCGCAGGCCCGATCCCGATCCACGAACAGGTGCCGGATAACCGCATCCAATAGCTGCGCCTGGTACTGCTCGGTCCAACGGTCCGCGTTCCAGTCCCGCCACCCGGGCACTGCGCCCGCGCCGATCTCGGAGATGATCAGCGGCTTGTCTCCTTGCTCGGCCGCGTCGAGGCGCGCGACGATCCTGTCCAGCTCAGCGGGGATGTCAACGATCTCGCCCACGTACCAACCAGGGTAGCAGTTGACCGAGACGACGTCGACCAGGTCGAGGCATACGTCGTCGAATGGATGGTTGCAGGCATACGTCACCGGCCTGGACGGGTCCAGGTCGCGCAAGCGGCCCAGGAGCGCCTCGTAGGCCGGGCGGCACTTGGAATCGTGACTGTGGCTTTCGTTCAGGATGCCCCACAGGATCACAGAGGGGCGGTTGAACGACATAGCCACCATCTCGTTTACGTGCGCCAGTTGTGCCTCGATAAAGTGCGGATCGGTGAGGTGATTCGCCCCGTGCTGCCAGCCGATGGCCTCGTTCCAGACGCAGATACCCGCCTCGTCGCACAGGTCCAGGAAGCGCGGGTCCTGCGGATAGTGGCTACCCCGGAGAAAGTTGCAGCCCATATCGCGCAACTGCTGCACGTCGGCCACCAGTAGCGATTCGGGCAACCCATGGCCAAACTGCGGGTGGGCTTCGTGCCGGCAGACGCCCAGGAGGCGCACGGATTCACCGTTGATGAGGATCTGCCGCCCGTCCACCGAGACCTGGCCATACAGCACGACTCGAGGTCTATTCAAGTTGTTCTCCTCCGCTTGCAGATTTCCCTTGGCTGGGTACCCTTTTTCAACCCCACTATGCGGCCGGGGGCCCGTTGGCCGCTATGTGACCTCCGCCATCCACGTTCCCAACACCGGCAAGCCCGGGACATCCTGGGTGCCAGTAAGCCCCGGGCTGCAACAGCCCATCAAACGCGCCCCGTTAGCTACCCGTGGCGCCGCATGAAGCGGTTCATGCGCTCCAGTGCCTGTTCGATCTTCTCGTAGGCGGTGGCGTAGGAACAGCGCACGAAACCGCGCCCGCTCTCTCCAAACGCGCCCCCCGGCACGACGGCGACGCGCTCCTCTTGCAGCAGCGTCTCGGCAAAGGTCTCGTCGTCCATCCCCGTGACCCCAACCGAAGGAAAGGCGTAAAAAGCGCCCTGGGGTTCAAAACAAGACAGGCCGATCTCGTTCAAGCCCCCTACAATCAGCCGGCGCCGCCGGTCGTACTCGGCCACCATCGCCTGCACGGCCTCCTCGGCGTGCGTCATCGCCGCCAGCGCGGCGTGTTGGCCGACGGTCGGCGCTGACATGATCATATACTGGTGGACCTTGCGCATCGCGTACAACAGCGGCGCGGGCGCCAGGGCAAAACCGACGCGAAAACCGGTCATGGCGTACGCCTTGGAAAAGCCCTGCAGCACGATCGTCCGCTCGCGCATGTTGGGCAGCGAACTGAAGCAAGTGTGCTTGACCCCATAGACCAGCCGATCGTAAATCTCGTCCGAGATGACCAGCAAATCACGCTTCTCGGCCAGCGCGGCGATCTCGGCCATGCGCTCGGGACTCAACACGGCCCCGGTGGGGTTGTTGGGATAGCCGATCAACAAAGCCTTGGTGCGGGGGGTGATGGCGGCCTCCAAGGCCTCCGTGGTGACCTGGAAGCGTTCCTGAACGTAGGTCGGCACGGACACGGGCACGCCCCCCGCCAGGCTGACGCCGGACGCGTAGGACACAAAGCACGGTTCGGGCACCACCACCTCGTCACCCGGGTCCAGGACCGCCGTCAGTGCCAGGTACAGGGCCTCCGAGACGCCGACCGAGACCAAAATCTCCGATTCCGGGTCGTAGCGGAGGCCATAATGCCCCTCGATGTGGTCGGAGATGGCGCGCCGCAGTTCGACGGTGCCCGAGTTGGACGTATAATGCACGTCTCCTTCAGCCAGTGCGGTGGCGCCAGCGCGGGATGCCACCTCGGGAGCGTTAAAGTCCGGCTCACCGATCCCCAAACTGATCACGTCGTCCATGGTCGCTGCAATATCGAAAAAGCGCCGAATGCCCGAGGGGGGCACGGCGCTCACACGTTGAGACACAAAGTTGCGCATCTTTTTCCCTTTCTCCTGTGATCTAGATTGTCCTGAGGTCCTCTTTTTGGGGACCATTGATTTCGAGTTGCGTTGTCGTTCGATTCAAACTGCGCCATCAACGCTAAGCACTGCTCTTGGGACTTGCCCCACCGCTTTTAAACTTGTTCAACGTGATATGACACCCCCAGCTCACAGGCTGGGGCGCTGGCGATGCCAGCTCGTCGCCGCCTCGTAGGCGTGGGCGACTCGAAAGACGGCCTCCTCGCCAAAGGCCGGTCCCATCAGTTGCAGGCCGATGGGCAAGCCCTGCTGGTCAAAGCCGCAAGGCAGGCTCACGCCACAAATCCCGGCCAGGTTCATCGACAGGGTGAACACGTCGGCCAGGTACATCTCCAGCGGGTCATCGATCTTGGCACCGATTTTGAATGCCGTCGTCGGCGTCGTCGGCGTGGCGATGACGTCCACCTGCTGAAACGCGCGATCAAAATCGTCCTTGATCAAGGTGCGCACCTTTTGCGCTTTGAGATAATAAGCATCATAGTAACCAGCGCTCAGCGCATAGGTGCCCAGCATGATGCGCCGCTTGACCTCGGAGCCCAAGCCCTGGCCGCGGCTCTCAGAGTAAACCTGCTTGACGCCCTCAGCCTGGGCGCGATAGCCGTAGCGCACGCCGTCGTAGCGGGCCAGGTTGGCGCTGGCCTCGGCCGGCGCAATGAGATAATAAACCGGCAGGGCATAGTCGGTGTGGGGCAGGCTCACCGCTTGCACCTCGGCGCCCAATGCCGCCAACTGGTCGATCCCCGCCCGCACGGCTGCCTCGACCTCGGCTTGCATCCCCGCGATAAAGTACTCTCGCGGCACGCCCACCCGCACCCCGCGTAAATCCGCCGCGTCCAATTTACCATAATCAGGCACCGGCCTGTCGACCGAGGTTGAGTCCAGCGGGTCGTGTCCGGCAATGACGCCCAGCAGCGTCGCAGCGTCGGCAACGGTGCGGCCAAAAGTGCCGATCTGATCCAGGGAGGAGGCAAAGGCCACCAACCCATAGCGACTGACCCGGCCATAGCTGGGCTTGACGCCCACGACACCGCACATCGCCGCTGGCTGGCGCACGCTGCCGCCGGTGTCGCTGCCCAGCGCGCCCAGGCACATCTCCGCCGCGACGGCGGCGGCGCTGCCGCCACTGCTACCGCCGGGCACCCGCGTCAAATCCCAGGGGTTGTGTGTGGTGAAAAAGGACGAGTTCTCGGTGCTGGACCCCATCGCGAACTCGTCCATGTTGGTCTTGCCCAACAACACCGCGCCCGCCGCCTTGAGCCGTTGAATGACGGTGGCGTCGTAGGGGGGGACAAAATGCTCCAGTATCCGCGAACCGCAGGTGACGGGTGTGCCCTGGACGCAGATCACGTCCTTGATCGCCAGGGGAATCCCCAGCAGCGGGCGCTCCTCACCGGCAGCGCGCCGCTCGTCGGCGGCGCGGGCTTGCTGGCGGGCCGCGTCGGGGTTTAGCGACAGATAGGCCTTGAGCGCATCATCCACGGCGGTGATGCGCTCAAGGATCGCCTCGGTCAGTTCCAGCGACGAAATCTCGCCGCGGCTTAGCTTTTGCCGGGCCTGGTGTAGGGTGAGCTGATAGAGTTCCATCGCCTACTCCAGCACAGCTTGTACGCGGAAACAGCCGTCCTGAGTTTCAGGGGCGTTGGCCAAAATGTCCTCTCGCGCCATTGCGGGGCGGGATTCGTCGGCCCGCATCACGTTTCGCACCGGCAAGACAGTGGCCGTCGGGGGGATGGCCTCCGTGTCCAGGGCCTGGAGCCGTTCGGCATATTCGAGCACCGCCGACAGTTGCTCCTGGTACAACGCGACCTCCTGGTCAGTCAGCGACAGCCGGGCCAGCTCGGCGATGTGAGCCACCTGTTCACGAGTCAGTTTCATCCGTCTCTCCCGGTATCGTGGTCAGTGGATGGTATGTGATAATTATAACATAAGCTTTATCGTTGGCAAAGATTAGATTTCCTCGCCAAAGACCGGGCTAAAGCGGAGAAAGATAACATACCCGACGACGAGAAAGATGAACGCCGTCACAGCGGTGCGTACAAAGAAATCCAGGCCGGGCCGCACGCCCCAATAGAGCACGTCGCGATAAGAAGCGATGATGGACGCCACAGGATTAAGGATGCGCAGCCAGCGCTGCGCGTCAAAGCTGCTGAGAACCAGGCCACCTATCCGTACACCTTGGGGCGCGACTTGACTGATGGGGTAAAAGACCGGCGTCAGAAAGAACCACGCCAGCATAACCACCTCCATCACAATCTGCGTGTCACGGTAAAAGACGTTGGCCGTGGTCAGAATGAAAGAGATGCCCAGGGTAAAGGTCAACTGGACCAGGATGACCGCGGGCAAAAACAAGATCCACCCGGTCGGGTTAAGACCCAATGCCAGCGCCAGGACAAAGTAGACCGGGAGGGCCAGCAAATAATTCACCAGGTTGGACAAGACCACGCTGATAGGCAGGGCTTCGCGCGGGAAATAGACCTTTTTGATCAGATGCGCGTGGCCCACAATGCTGTTCGTGGCTCCCGTGACCGATGCCGAAAACAGATTCCAGGCCAGGACACCGCTGAGAATAAAAGCCGGGTAGGCCGGCAGGTCGCTGCTGCCCGCCAGTATCTGGAAGACAAAGGTAAAAACCAGCATCATCAACAGCGGGTTGAGTAGCGACCACAAGACGCCCAGCAGCGAATTCTTGTAACGCACCTTCAGGTCGCGCGCGACCAGGTTGGCAATCAGGTCACGGTAGGCCCACAACTCGCGCAGGCGCGCTACTAAACTCATGGACGCTTACCTTTCTGGTGTTCGCCCCTGGGACGCGAAACCCCCAGTGCCGGCTTGTAATCAAAGCCCGACTCGGCCGCCGGCTGCAGAAACTGGCCATAGATGGAAAGAATGTGCCGTCCGGCCTCGTCCCAGGAGTAATGCTCCGTCACGCGCTCACGCGAACGCTCCCCCAAAGATTGGGCCCACGCCGGGTCGGCCAGCAGTGAATGGAGGGCATCGGCCAGCGAACCTGGATCCCCCGGTTTGGCATACACGCCCAGTCCACTCAGGAACTCGCGGCTGACCGGCACATCAAAGGCGACGGTCGGTAACGCCATCGCCATATAGTTCAAAATCTTGCCGCTGCCCTCGGTGGCCGACATCTTGGGCGCGACGGCGACATCCCCCAGCGCCAGGTAGCGGGGAGCATGCTCGTAAGGAATCCTGCCGGTAAAGGTCACCCAGCCGTCCAGTCCCAGGTCCGTGGCCATCTGCCGATAGCGTGCCACGCCGGGATAGCCCATGATCAAAAAATGCGCCTTCACCTCGCGCCGGCGCAATTCGACTGCCGCCTGCAAAAGCTTGCCGGTCCCCTGATAGTCGGTCAGCAAGCCCAGGTAAACCACCACCGGCCGTTCCGGTGGGATACCCAGTGACGCCTTCGACGCCCCCCGTTCCCCGGGACTCAGCCCACCGCCGGGCCAGAAAAAATCCAGGTTGACGGCATCGGGCACGGCGTGGATGCGTTGTGGATCGCAGCCGAATTGGTGCTCAAGCAAACCGGCCGCGTGCCGTGAACTGGTGAGGATGGCCTGAGGCAACCGGTTGATGCGCTTTTCCACCCCCAGTGCCGGCCTGTACCACGTGCCGTCCCGGTCGAGGAACTTGTGGTCGACCATCTCCGCCGTCATACTGCCTTGAAAGTCAAAGATCAGGGGGATGCGTCGCAGCCTGGCCAGGACGCCGCCGATAAGCGCGCCCTCGTGCAGATGGGCGTGAATCAAATCAAAGCGGCGGCTCAAAAACAGCCGGAGCGAGGTCCAGGAGAGCAGTACGTCAAAGCCAATTTTGTGGCGCGAAGAGCCCACCTCGTACTCGGCGCGCCAGGGCACGGGCCGCGTGCGGACAATCTCCAAATCAGGCAGGTCACGCCCCCTGTAATAGGTGACGATGGTGACCTTTTGGCCCAGCTTTTGCAGGACACGCGCCTCCTCCAGGATGCGCACGTGACAACCATAATCGGCAAAGAACGAGGTCGGCGCAACCATCAAGATGCGATAGGGCGCTTTGCGGGGCGACAACGGCATCACTTCTCCTCGGGCTTTCGTGGTCCCCTACTCACGCCGAGCATTCTGCCAAAGGAATCCATCACCCCGGGCACAGCCATTTCGCCGCTTCGGTCTCTCCAGTTGGCCGTTTCACTGTCGAACAGCCAACGGTCGCGGGCCGATGCCATCTCTTCAACGACCTGTCCTAGAGCATCAGCATCTTCGGCCCTGAGCCACTCGCCTAGCAGCCGCAACTCACCAATCAAAGCCTCAAGGCGGGGCAGCAAATGACCCGCGTTGAGTAGAATCTCATCCCGCTGGACGTCGACGTCATCCGCCAGGGATTCGGTAGCCATGCTAAAACGAAGGCCGGCTATCTTGCGCGCTTCGCGCCAACTGGGCGCCCCGGCCGCCTGCCGCATGAGAGCCAGGCTGACCAACCCCGTCAGTCCCCGCACTGCCGCCCGCAATCCGTCGTGCTCGACTGGGTCCATGTAAAGGGGGCGCGCCTTAATCGCGCCGGTCAAGTCGGTCATCAACTTGACAGCTCTGGGGTCGGCCGCGGACGCAGGGCACAGCGCGTATAACGCGTCCTGAAACAGGTCAGCACGCGCTGACTCGAGCCCTTCTAAAGCCTTCGAATCGCTAGACTGAGATTTCAGGTTCAACATCGGGTCGCCGCCGATGAAAGAGACGCCCGGCGGCAACGTCTCCGCCGCCCACGCCAACACCGGTTCCTTGAGCGTCGCTGTGTCGGTGACGACGCAGCCTTGCTTCAAGTGCGGGCCAATGTTCGACAGCGTCTCACGAATCGCGGTGAGGGGCGTGGCGATGATCACCAGGGAGGCGTCTTGGCAAGCGTTAATCAGGTTGATACTGCCTCCATCGATCGCGCCCATCTTCTTCGCCAGCCGGTTGCGGGTGAAATCCTTGTCGTGGCCAACCACGTGAACCGGCTTGCCGCTAGCCTTGATCGCCATGCCAATGGAGCCGCCAATCAGCCCCAGTCCGATAATCGTAATGCGAGGTTCAGCCATATCAGTTCACTCCATCTGCCCATTGTAGCGCAGCCAGGAGCCGGTCTTGCTCACTCTTGACGACCTGGACCGGTTCCTGGTGACGCCGGATGAGGGCCACAGTGGTGGACGAGCAGCCAGCTTGAGCTGCCCAACGTGCGCCGAGTTCCGGGTGCAGCCGGTTGATGACAAATCCTATGCGCCACCAGGACGCTTCTTCGCAAGAAGCACCGCGCTCCAGCCAGCACAACAATCCCGGCGCCCAGCGCCTGAACAACACGATCACGGTGCGCTGCCATAGCCAGATGCGCCCGGCCGCCTTGCCCGCGTCGTGCAACAAGGCCGCCGTTAATAGGGCCAGATCTTCGTATCCGGCTTGGCGCAAAGTGACACACACATTCAGACTATGGCGTTGATCGTTGGGGGCCATACGTCGAAAGACATCGCGCTGTGGTGATGTCAGCAATTCAGCCAGCGCCCACTCCTCGTCGTCACCTACGCGGGCCGTCAGCGCGCAAAAAAACTGCCTAAAGCGGTACACCAAGAATCAGACTAGCCAATCCCCTGGTCGGCACGGTGAGAATCGTGCCGAGAATTCCCCGCCCTGGCATGGTTTGATCCAAAAAGATCAACAGCAAAAGCAACATCGGTGCATAAGGCTGGAGCCGGTCCAAAAAATCGGACAAATCATAGGCCCAACGCGCCCGGATAGTCGCCAGGAGGCCGCGCACGATGCTGAAACCGTCCAAGGGAAAGAGAGGAATCAGGTTGAACAACGCCAGGCCAAGGTTGATGAAAAAAAGCGCCAACAAGGCCTGCACGGCGAGATCAGGTAAGGTGATGCTTCCCTGGAACGCAAACCGCAATGGAATGCCCCAAACGATGGCTTGCAAAATGTTAGAGATGGGGCCGGCCGCGGACGTAATGGCCATACCTACCCGCGGCCCATATTTGAGATTGACCGGATTAACCGGCACCGGTTTGCCCCAACCAATGCCATAGCCAGTGATGGCAGAAACCAGCATCATCATCGTGCCCACCGGATCGAGGTGTGCCGCTGGATGGAGCGTGACCCGGCCCTGGTAATACGCTGTGCGATCACCCAGTTTCAGGGCGGTCCAGGCGTGAGCAAACTCGTGAATGGAGATGGAAAAGACGAGAGCCAGGAAAGTGATCAACAAGTCTACAAGATCGATTTGGGAGAACAAACGCTTTTACTCCAAAAGTTATCGTAAAGCACATTATACCACGGGTTACCACAAAGACAACCAACACTCAACTGATGCGTATTCTACTCGAAAAGCTGGCTGCCAGCAAGAAAACAACCCGTCGGTTCCCTTTTCACCCCACTTGTGCTACACTGA
>CBFDAD010000033.1:0-9111 GCA_965602705.1 uncultured bacterium | reverse complement strand
TGTCACGCCGCGCATCGACTATAAGCATTGCCAGGCCTGTAACAAATGCGTAGCCGCCGCAGGATGCAGATTCAGAGCCATCATCCGCATCGACCACGACGAGCCACCGGCCATTGACGTAAGTCACTGTATGGGTTGCACCGAATGCGTGCAAAACTGTCCTTTTGGCGCGATTCTGCGGTCACTATAAGGTATCATCTCCAAAGACCGCAGCATCAATCATGAACAGAACACCATCTTTTACCGTTCGTGACCTGAGAACCTACGACGAATGTGTCGCCGTACATCGAGTGCAACACGTCTGCTGGGGTTTTGATAGCGACGAGGGCCTCTACCCGCCCTTGCTGTTGACCGCCGCGCAGAACAGCGGCGTGTTGCTGGGCGCTTTTAATGACCAGGGGGAGATGGTCGGCTATCTGTTTGGTTACCTGGGGCAGGCGCCCGGTGGTCCTCTCAAACTCTGCTCGCAAACCATGGGCGTCGTGCCGGCCTATCGCAACGCCGGTGTGGCCACCGCGCTCAAACTGGCTCAACGAAAGCGCGTCATGGCTCAGGGGTTGCCTTTAATCACCTGGACCTACGACCCGCTAGAGGCAGCCAACGCCCGGCTGAACCTGCACAAGCTGGGGGCCATCGCGCGTACCTATAAGCGCAACGTCTACGGCGAGCACTTTGGCCAACTAAACGAGGGACTACCCACCGACCGCTTTCTCGTCGAGTGGTGGTTGGAGAGTGAACGCGTCGTGCAGCGGCTGACCGGTGAGCGCTACGCGGAAAAAGCCAAACCCGTCACCAGCGTCAGCGAGCGCGACGGGCTACAGCAACTAGACACTTTTGATCTGACCTGCGACGACGAGTCAGTTTGGGTCGAGATCCCTCGCAACCTCCAGGCGCTAAAAAGAGCTAGCCTGGCCTCAGCCCGCGACTGGCGCGCCAAGACGCGACTGGTCTTTGAGCACTATTTCGAACGCGGATACGTCGCCATCGATTTCGTGAGCGAGCGAAAAGGCCAGCCTCGGCGACGCGGCTACGTGCTGCGTCGAGGCGTCCAGGTACCGGGTGCTTGACACCTTTATCCCCCCAACCGAAACACACCCGACCTGCCACGATAGGTTGCGGAAAACAGACGGTGTAGTATAATTGCACATCCTTGAAGAGAATATCTGGAAGGAGCACGATTTGAGGATCTCAAAACGGTTACTTGTGCTGCCCTCAGGGTCAATAATCGCGTGGCTGGTCTTGAGTTTACTCATTGGCTGCAGCACGAAAGCAGAGCCAACGCCCACCCTGGTGCCAACCATAGCGTTTACTCCTACCACCCCGGCCACCCTGCCACCGCCGACAGAGACACCGCAACCCACACCGACCGAGGAACCCTTGGCAGCCCGTGTCAACGGCGAATCGATCCTCCTGGCTGACCTTGAGCGTGAGGTAGCTCGCGCCAGCGGCGCGTTGACGGGTCAAGAGATCCTAGATGCAATGATCGAAATGGTGCTCTTGGAACAGGCAGCGGCCAGTGCAGGCGTCACGGTCACCGATGCAGAGGTGGACGCCCTCGTCCAGCAGGACATTGAGTCTCAGGGACGGGACGCCTTCGAAGCCTGGCTGGTATCCAACGATATGACCGAAGAGGAGTACCGCGAGGCTTCGCGCCAGGAGCTTTTAGCGCGGCGTGTGCAGGAGCAGATTCCTCAAGAGCTACCCGCCACAGCTGAGCACGTCCACGCACGTCACATCTTGGTCGCGACGCAGCAAGAGGCTGAGTCCATTCTGGCTCAACTCCAGGGCGGTGCTGACTTTGACACGTTGGCCCAAACTTTTTCATTGGATGTGACCACAAAAAATCGGGGCGGCGATCTGGGTTTCTTTCCACGCGGTCTGCTGCTTGCCCCTGAGTTGGAAGAGGCCGCTTTTACGCTGGCGCCCGGGCAAATCAGTAACGTCGTCCACAGCGAACTGCTGGGCTATCACATCGTACAGGTGCTGGAACGGGAAGACCGTCCCATCAGCGAGACAGACTTGGAGATGATAAAAGCCAACCAAAGAGAGTTCATACGTCTTTGGCGAGAACAGCTATGGTCTGACGCACAGATTGAGCGCTTTGTAGAACCATGAGCAGAGCTGATCTGGCCCGCCGCTGCCTTCAACTGGCGCTGGTGCTGTGTCTCATAGGTCTGGTGCCAGGTCTGCTGGCAATCTGGGGCCAACGACGCGCCGTCGCTGATGCCGCGTGGCGTGACCCGGCCGATGATGTACGACCAGAAGCCATCGCGCCCGACCTGGCTTTGTTGAGTCTGGCTGGCACACCGGATGATCAATTGTTGGCGCTGGCCATGGAGACGGGTGAGTTGGAGACGACACGCGCCTTGCTCACCTTTAGCGCCGACCTGACCGACCAACAACGACTCCACGGATGGCTTTGGCTGGCCTATCGTTACCAAGAAATCGGGCAAATACAACAGTCAGCGCAGGCCTACCGTTTGGCCGGCAGCGGGGCGATCTTGAGCGACCCATTGCCCGACATTTTGCGCACTGAGACCCTTTTTACCGTAGGGCAGCAATTGATTGGGTTGCAGGACAAGCCAGGAGCTCATTTCTATCTGCAGCAGGCGGCGCTCATTAGCGCCAACGCCTCGCACCTGACAAAATACAATCGTCGCTCATTGTTAGAGCGACTCAGACCGGCCTTGCTCAGAGCTGGCGGGAAGCGCGATGATTGGCATTCTCTGGCCCGAGCGGTTGAGAAAGGAACGGCTCCTATTGGAGATACGCCTTTCCCCCTGTCTGCCGGACAGACAGGCTGGCATAGCGCCACCCCGGGCAACGACGCCGCATTGATAGCCGCGCAGGACGCCCGGCGCGCAGCAGCCGCGGCGTGGTTCACGGCCCTGACTTCGGCCAGCTCAGTTGAGCCGTCCGCCGACTATGACCTTGCGGCAGCGCAGCGCATCCTGCGTCAGGCTCTACTGGCCGAAGATGCAGCTATCGACAAGTATCTGGAAGGGTCCAACAAGGCTGGTGAAACTGACCCGGCCGCGAAAGAGACACGTCTGCGCTGGCTTTTGCTCAAACGACGCATCGCAGCAGGCGGAGCAATTGCCGGGCTGGTACCAGAATGGGAAGCGGACCGTGAAGAGATACGCAACGCGCTGAACGCCGCGTGGAATGACTGGTTGGCGTACTATGCGCAGGGACAAGCTACCCACGCCGCCCGCCGGGCTCTCGTGGCAGCTTACTGGGGCTTGTATCCCGACGCTCCCGTGGCCGACCTGGTGCCCATTGCCCAGAGCAGTTCTGGTCGGCTGCATCTGATCATCATCAACCAAGGCGTGCCACCTGTCGTAGGGTGGAGCGAACGAACGGATTAGAGTGGGAGATTGGCCAGTGTCAAAATCAGGCAGAACATCCAGTAGAATCAGCGATAAAACGTGGGGTAGACTGACCACGGCAAGCTTGGCTGTGACGGTGTTGGTTCTCATTTTCTATACAGTGCTGTTCGTCTCCCCATCATTCTCACCCCTGGGCAGCAAAGAGGAGCCAACCAGCGTCGCCCTGCTCTTCACGCCTACGACCAGGCCAACTGTCGCCATCACCGACACACCAGTGCCATCTTGGACGCCCAAACCGACGCCCACCGCACAGCCGTCCAGCACCCCACGCTCCAGGTCACCCACGAGGACGCCTCGTCCCACTGTCGTCTTTACACTTCCGCCGACGCCAACCGGCACGCCGACAGCCACGCGCCATCCTTACCCGTTCAAGCTTTCGGACGATGGTGTGCAATTCATGCGTTACTTTTTCGGTTCAGAATGCAACTGGCTGGGCATTGCAGGGGAAGTGCTGGACCAAGAAGGCGAACCGGTTACAGGTATCTCGGTGGTGCTAAATGGCGGTGGCTTGCAGAACATCGTCACCACCTCGGGCAACCGGCCAGACTATGCCCCATCGGGCTGGGAGCACTTTCTCGACACCAAGGTCAAAGAGGGCGACTTTACCGTTCAATTGTGGCATCAAGGTCAGCCCGTGTCGGAGATAGTAGACATACGCACGCGCGCTGACTGCCGGGCTAATCTCGTTTATCTGGTGTTCGAGATCGCCTGGGAAGGTTATGTTCCCTAGTGAACTATCAAATGGGCAGTTGTGGTTAGAGGTTGAATGTCAAGCAGAGAATCTCGCGAATCTCGCGACCGGTTATGGCACAGGCTGACACTCGTCACACTAGGATTGACGGCCCTGGTTTTCGTGTGCTACCTGGCGGCCTTGATCTCACCCTCGCTCCTGAGCGGGTTGCTGCCCAGCGAGAAACCAACGCCGACCCAGGCTATGGTTCTATCACTCCCTACCGCCACACCCACCACCGCCGCGACGAATACAGTCGAGCCTTCTTGGACGCCGCGACCTACACGCACCTCTTTGCCAACCAACACGCCGCGCAGTTCCCCTACGCCCAGTCACACCCCCGGGCCTTCGCCTACCTTTCCGCCGACCTGGACACCGATGCCAACGCCTGGCACACCGCCGCCCACGCGTTCTAACTATCCATTTGCCCTGAAGGACAACGAAATCATCTACAGACAGTACTTTTTTAGCTCCGAGTGCAACTGGCTGGGCATCGCAGGGGAAGTGCTGGACAAGGAAGGCAATCCCATCACAGGCCTGCCCGTGGTGCTTAATGGTGGCGGCCTGCAAAACATCATCACCTACTCAGGTTACGCGCCGGACTATGGTGAATCGGGTTGGGAGCACTTTCTCGACAACAAGGTCAAAGAGGGCGACTTTATCGTTCAACTGTATAACAATCAAGGTCAACCGGTATCTGACCAGATCCAAGTGCGCACGCGCGCTGATTGTCGTGGCAACCTGATTATGGTTATCTTTGAATTGAACTGGGATGAATACGTTCCCTAATTCCGGAGAGATAAACTCATGAGTGACAAAAGAGTTCCTACAGGTATCAAAGGTCTGGATGAAATGATCTCGGGCGGGTTCCTGGAAGGGTCCACGATCCTGGTGCGTGGTGCTCCAGGGACAGGCAAGACTTTGCTGTCATTACAATTCCTGGTTCACGGCGCGACAGAATGCGACGAACCAGGTCTGCTGATCTCTTTTGAGGAATTTCCCCAATCACTTCATCGCGATGCCGAATCTCTGGGATGGGACCTGGCACGCCTGGAACAAGAGGGCAAGCTTCATCTGCTATTCACCTCACCCCAGGTATTGCTGAGCAGCCTGCAAATACCGACCAGTCCGCTCAATCGGATGCTGTTGGAGAATAACATCCGACGCGTCGTGGTGGACAGCGTCACCCATTTCCGACGGATCAGCGACGAAACGCAGGAGCTGCGCAATATTTACAACGCTCTCACCAACGCCTTCAAGCGCGAGGGCCTGACTGCCATCCTCATCGGCGAAGAAAGCCGCGCCGATTATGCACGCGAAGAGCGTGGGCGGCTCGCCTTCGTGGTAGACGTGATTATCTTGCTGCGCTACATTGAAATCGACAGTGCTATCCAGCGGGCCATCCTGGTGCTCAAGATGCGCGGCAGCGACCACATCAAAGAGATCCGCCGTTACGAGATCCAACACGGCGGTCTCAAGATCACCGACGTCTTTGAAGGACGCGAGGGTATTCTGAGTGGCAGTCCTCACCGGATCGGCACGGGCAGCTGGCATCAATAATGGGCACACTGTACCTCGTCGCCACGCCCATTGGGAATCTTGAAGACATCACGTTACGCGCCTTGCGCTTGCTGCGCGAAGTGAACCTGATCGCGGCCGAGGATACCCGTCACACCGGACGCCTGCTGGCCCATTACGAGATCGATACCCCCCAACTCAGCTACCACGAGCACAACAAGCTGACTCAACTCGACGCTGTGTTGAGGACGCTAGAGTCCGGCGATGTCGCCCTGGTGTCTGACGCTGGTATGCCGGGTTTGTCGGACCCCGGCTATGAACTGGTGCGCGTGGCCATCGCGCAAGGGTTCCCCATCGTCCCCATCCCCGGACCTTCAGCGCTCACCGCGGCCCTGGTAACCTCGGGTCTACCCACCAACGCTTTTGTCTACCTGGGCTTTTTGCCCCGCCGGGCATCTGAACGCCGTCGGCTGTTGACCGAGCTGGTCAGCGAACGACGAACGCTGATCGCCTTCGAATCACCGCGTCGGCTTGCGGCTGCCCTAGAGGACATCCTGGCGACATTGGGGGACCGCCGGATAGCGGTCGCCCGCGAATTGACTAAACTATACGAAGAAATCTGGCGTGGGCCGGTCAGTGAAGCACGCAGCCATTTCGCTGGCGAGGTGCGAGGCGAAATCACGTTGGTCATCGCCGGGGCCAGCGCCCCGCCCGCCTGGGATGAGGATCAGGTCCGGGACCAGGTGGCGCAACTGATGGATGAGGGGGTCCCCCACCGGCAAGCCGCAAAGCAAGTGGCCCAGGTCAGCGGTTGGTCGCGTCGTGACGTCTACCAACTAACACTTGAACGGAGAGACATAGATGATTAACTTGAACGCCGTAGAGAGATTTGCCGAGATTGACCCGGAAGGGATGCTGACCCACGCGGTCAACCTACCGCAGACCTGCGCCGATGCGTGGGAGCTGGCTCAACGCACTATCCCCCAGTTCAACCTTCCCGCCAGCTTTAAGCAAGTGCAGCACATCGTCGTCACCGGGATGGGTGGTTCGGCCATTGGCGGTGATTTGTTGGCCGCTCTCGTTGCAGAAGAATGCCCCTGTCCCATTTACGTCCAGCGGGGCTATGACCTGCCTGCTTTTGTGCAAGACCCAACCACACTGGTCATCGGTGCCAGTTACTCGGGAAACACCGAGGAAACTCTGAGCGCCTTCGCCCAAGCCCATGAGCGGGGTGCTTTGCTGTTGGCCTTGACCACTGGTGGTGAGATCGGTCGCCTGGCGGCCGAATGGGGTGCGCCAGTGCTACGCTTTGATTACAAGTCACAGCCCCGCGCCGCGTTGGGGTACTCGCTCATCCCGCTGCTGAACTTGCTAGGCCATCTGAGCTTGGTATCCGACAAGGCGGATGACCTGGCCGAAGCAATAAGCGTCATGCGCGACTGGCAGACCGAGATTGGCCCCCAGGTGCCGGTAGCCATTAACCCCGCCAAGCAACTGGCTGAAGAATTGATGGCGCGTCTGCCAATCATCTATGGCGCGGGACCAATAAAGCCCGTCGCGCGGCGCTGGAAGACCCAGATTAACGAGAACTCTAAGGCGTGGGCTTTCTTTGAGGAGCTGCCAGAGTTGAATCACAACGCGGTGGTGGCTTTTGAAAAATCGGAGCGAATACGCGAGCGGGCGACGGTGATCATCCTGCGCTCACGTTACGAGGCGCCGCGCATCCAAGCCCGCTGCCGCATCACCCACCAAATGCTGCTGAACGAGGGGCTACCCAGCAAACAAGTGGAAGCCCGCGGGCAGAGTCGCCTGGCACAGATGTTGTCCCTGATTCATTTTGGCGACTTGGTCAGCGTCTACCTGGCGCTTGCGAACGGCATAGACCCCACGCCCGTCCCGTCCATTGCCTATCTCAAGCAACAACTGGCCCAGATACAATGATCAGTCGGGCAACTCCAAGTCAGCACCCAGGATCAACGCCACGTCATAGTCGCCCTCAGGGTAACTGCCACTAACGACACTGGACAGCGGCAGCTTGAGCAGGGTGACCAATTGCTTGCTAGTGTAATGCTTGCTAGCATAGTCAACAATCAGCGTATTTTCGTACAAGGTGCTAGCGTCACCGACCTCGACCACTTGCAGGCCATAGCTGGTCAAATAGTCACCGGTGCGCCGGCCTAGACCGGCGATGTTGCTGCCGTTCAGGACGATGATGCGCGCGTTCTCTTGGGCCAGCCACTCAGCCGCAGTCGTCACATCTCCCGACATCTGCGGTTCGGAGAACAGCAAATCGCGCAATTCGCGTATGGACTGGCGATTGGGGACCAAGACCTGAGACCCGTCGGGCGTCTCACTGGCCAAGGTATAGTTATGATCAATCACAGCGCTGACGATTTGTTCCGGCTCTATCTCTGAAGCCAGCTGGGCCAACTGCACCATCTGTTCCAGGCTCAAGTCGGTGCGGACGGCCTCGCCCAGGGTGTTCATCAACGCAGGCGCCTTGGCGACGAGCCTGGGCAACTGATCGAGCTTGATCACCTGGTCGCGCACGGCCATAATCACCGCCTGTTGTCGCTGCCCACGGTCAAAGTCGCCACCAAAGGTCACCCGGGTGCGGGCGTACTTGAGAGCGGTCCGGCCGTCCAGATGTTGCCCACCCGCCTCGATGTAAAACGGGTCATAGCCATAACTCTCGTCGGGATAGAGCGGATCGTCGATCGTCTCCGGGATATAAATATCAATGCCCCCAATTTCGTCGATGAGCGTCTCAAAGGCGGTGAAATTGACGCGGACGTAAAAATGGATGGGCACACCCAGGTTCCAGTTGACGGTATCGCGGGCCAGCGCCGGCCCCTCGCCGGGATAAGCGTAGGCGTCGCCGTAATAGTGAGCCTGGTTGATGCGATCCTGTAATTCGTAGCCAGGAATCGTCACCCACAAGTCCCGCGGAATAGAGAGCATGCCAGCGCTCATCGTCGCCGGGTCAAGCGTGAGCACAATCATCGTGTCGGTGCGCCAGGGGCCCTCTTCACCTTCCCGCTGATCAATGCCCAGCAACAACACGTTCACCCGGCCGTTGCCACTCCAACGGGGTAGCTCCGCCATCGGCGTCGCACCAGGTTCAGGCGTGTCTACAGGGATTAGGGACGAATCCGAAAGGCTGACTATATTCTGGTTCGCGACATAATCGCGAACCGTGACAAAAATGAAATAACTGGCCAAGACGAGTGTACCGACAAAGGCAAAGGCCAGAGCGCCCCAGAACCAATTGGGGACGCGAGGGCGGCCGTCGACGAGCGAGGCTTGGCCATCGCCTAGCGAGGCCTGGCCATCGACGAGCGAGGCTTTGTCAGAGAGTTGCGGACTGGTTTGCTGCAAGTTCATTTACGATCACCGATCCAAAGTCATAAAGGACGCCACCTCTCCAGGCGGCGCTGGTGCGCATTATAACATAAATGACCGAAATCTGACAGT
>CBFDAD010000032.1:0-9435 GCA_965602705.1 uncultured bacterium | reverse complement strand
CCAGTCTACCGGCAGGACGAGGTCGTTGGATTTATCGAGAGATTCCTATAGTCAGTAGACAGTAATCAGAGGGAGAGGATTGTGGCACAGCAAAAAGATGAAATAACCTTTTACGATCAGGTTGCGGCTGCGCCAGGGGGGGAGCGGTTAAAACTGTGCCTGCAATGCGGCACCTGTAGCGGCTCTTGCCCGTCGGGGCCGGACATGGACCACACGCCTCGCGAGATCTTTGCCATGATCATGGCCGGCAAGCGGAGCGATGTGCTGCGCAGCAATACCTTTTGGTTCTGTGTCTCCTGTTACTATTGCACCGTCCGCTGCCCGCAGCAGATCCCCATCACCGACATTATGTACCAACTTAAGCACTTGGCCATCGCCGCCAAGCAATACACTGCCGAAGTCAAGGACTGGTCCGAGACCTTTGTTGGTCAAGTAGAAACTTATGGGCGCAGCTTTGAATTGGGGGTGGCCGCGCAGTATTATTTGACCCATCACCCGCTCAGCCGTGTGCGCATGGGGCCGATGGCGCTAGGAATGCTGACGCGCGGACGCATGCCCCTGCGGCCCACGCGCATCAAGGGCGCGGCCTATCTGCGGGCGATCCTGCGCAAAGCGAAAGAGATCGCCAAGCAGCACGACATAGAGGCAGGAGTTGGGGTATGAGATACGCTTACTTTCCCGGCTGTTCGTTAGAGAAAAACGCGGCTGCCTACGACCAGTCCTTTCGGGCCGTTGTTGACATCCTGTCCCAAGAGCTGGTCGAGTTGGACGATTGGAACTGCTGCGGCGCGACTGAGTACTTTTCCCTGAATCCGCTTCCGGCCTACGCGCTGGTCGCCCGCAATCTGGCGCTGGCTCCAGATGGGCTGACCGATCTAGTCGCTCCTTGCAGTGCCTGTTACCTCAATCTCTTCAAGACCGATCACAACATGGGCCTGTATCCGCAGTTGAACGCCGACGTCAACGAAGCGCTGGGGGAGGCGCGTATGTCTTACGAGCCGGGCCGGCTACGAGTGCGGCACGCGCTGGACATCCTGGTCAACGATGTGGGTTACGAGGAGATAGCCGTGCACGTCAAGCAGCCGCTGCTCGGCTTGCGTCTGGTGCCGTATTATGGCTGTTTGATCGTGCGGCCGGATCACGGTTTTGACAACCCCGAGTATCCGGAGACGCTTGACCGGCTGTTGGAGGTTCTGGGGGCAACGGTGGTGGATTTCCCGTTGAAGGCGGCCTGTTGTGGCGGGCACATGCCGCAAATCAGCCCTGAAGCGGCTTATGGTTTGATTCACGAATTGATCGCCACAGCCGCTAAGCGAGAGGCAGATGCGATTGTCACACTGTGCCCGATGTGTCATCTTAACCTGGATATGCACCAGGGCCAGGCCAACAGCCATTTTGGCACAAATTACACCATGCCCGTTTTGTACTTTACGCAGATGATGGGGCTGGCTTTTGGCATGTCGGGGGAGGAGATGGGGTTTGGTCAGGAGCTTGTGTCGGCGCAACAGGTGCTGGACAAGCTGGCGTCGCCGCCGCCGGAGGAGCCGAAAAAGAAAAAGCCGAGGCCAGACAAAAAGGCACTGCCTATGCCGAGGATGTCGTAGGAGTGACCCTTGTGAGGAAGGGATGACCAATGAGGATAGGCGTATACATCTGTCACTGCGGTAGCAATATTGCTGGGACGGTTGACTGCGCAGAGGTCGTTACGTGGGCCAATGAGCTGGAGAACGTAGTCGTCGCGCGCGACAACAAGTTCATGTGCTCCAGCCTGGGGCAAGAGATGATCGAAGAAGACATCCGCGAGTTGGGTGTGGATCGGGTCGTCGTGGCTTCTTGCTCGCCCCATATGCACGAGTCGACCTTTCGCGGCGCTTGCGAGCGGGCCGGAGTCAATCCGTACATGTTTGAGATGGCCAACATCCGCGAGCATTGCTCCTGGGTGCACACGGACCGCGACGAGGCGACCAAGAAGGCCAAAGCGCTGGTGGGTGCGGCGGTGGGCCGGGTGGCTCATCACCAGCCGTTGATGGAAAAACGCGTGCCGGTCCATCCCGACACGTTGGTCGTCGGTGGGGGGGTGGCTGGTATCCAGGCGGCGCTCGAAATCGCCAACGCGGGTTATCACGTCTACCTGGTGGAACGGGAGCCGAGCCTGGGCGGGCACATGGCCCAACTGGACAAGACCTTCCCCACGCTGGACTGTTCGGCCTGCATCTTGACGCCGCGCATGTTTGAGGCGGGCAACCATCCCAACATCACGCTGCTGTCTTACAGCGAGGTGGAAGAGGTCAGCGGTTACATTGGCAATTTCGCGGCCCGCGTGCGCAAAAAGGCGCGCTTTGTGGATGAGGAACTGTGCACCGGCTGTGGCGTCTGCGAGGAAAAGTGTCCCAAGCAGGTGGTTGACGAGGTGTTTGAGGCGGGTTTGGGCTATCGCAAGGCCGTCTATCGTCCCTTCCCGCAGGCGGTGCCCAAGTATCCGGTCATTGACCGTGACAACTGTATCTTTTTCGAGCGGGGCAAGTGCCGAGCCTGTGAAAAGTTTTGTCCCACCGGGGCCATTGATTTTGAGCAGGAAGACACGCTCCTCGATATCGAGATCGGCAATATCGTCCTGGCCACCGGCTATGACCTGTTCGACGCCCGGCGCATCCCGCAATACGGTTACGGGCGCTACCCCAACGTCTTTACCAGCCTGGAGTTCGAGCGCATGACCAACGCCGCCGGGCCGACCGGGGGCAAGGTGGTGCTGCGCGACGGCGTGACCCAACCGGAGAGTGTGGCTATCGTCCACTGCGTCGGCAGCCGCGACCAGAACTATCACGAGTACTGCTCCAAGGTCTGCTGCATGTATTCGCTCAAGTTTGCTCACATGGTCCACGAAAAAACCCAGGCCGAGGTGAGTAACTTTTACATTGACATTCGCGCGCCTGGTAAGGGGTACGAAGAGTTCTACCACCGGTTGTTGGACGAAGGCGTCAACTTTGTGCGCGGGCGAGTCGCCATGGTGACCGGCGCGACCCGCCACGGCGAGCCAGAGGGTAAGTTGATCGTGCAGGTGGAAGATACGCTCATCGGCGAGCAGCGGCGCATCCCGGTGGATATGGTGATCCTCAGCGCCGGTCTGGAGCCCCGTCACGATGCCCAAGAGACGGCGCGCAGATTTGGTATCAGTTGCAGCAGGGAGGGCTGGTTTGTGGAAAAGCACCCCAAGCTGGACCCGGTAGCGACGATGACCGACGGCGTGTTCATCGCCGGCTGCGCCCAGGGGCCGCGCGATATCCCCGACACCGTCGCCCAGGGAGCGGCGGCGGCGGCGCGGGTGCTATCTATCATCGGCAAAGGCGAGGTAGTGGTTGAGGCGGCCACGGCGGTAGTCAACGAGATGACGTGTGTCGGCTGCCAGCAGTGCATTCCCACCTGTCCCTACACTGCTATCGAATTCCTGGAGGAGGCGCAAAAGGCGCACGTCATCGAGGCGCTCTGCAAGGGCTGCGGCACCTGCACCGCGACTTGCCCCTCCAAGTCTATCACGCTGCGCCATTTTACCGACCGGCAGTTGATGGCGGAGATGGTGGGGGCGATGGAGGCGATGTTTGAGTTGGTTTGAAGGATAGAGCAAGTTGCTGAACAGACTCTGGCCCGTCATAGCTTTCGCGTGGAGAGGGCCAGCCCATGAAAGATCCTTCTACCGCAGGAGTGATTTGTGAGCGAAAATGGCTACGAACCCAAAATCATTGGTTACCTATGCAACTGGTGCAGCTATACCGGGGCCGACGGCGCGGGCATGGCGCGTATGAAATACCCGCCCAACGTCAAGGTCGTGCGCGTGCCCTGTTCAGGTCGGGTACCGCCGGAGTTGATCCTGCGCACCTTCCAGGAGGGGGCGGATGGGGTGATGATATTGGGCTGTCACATCGGCGACTGTCACTATGGCAGCGGCAACCATCGTACCGCCAAGCGCATGCCGCTCTACAAAAAGCTGCTCGAGTTCGCCGGTATTGAGCCGCAGCGGTTCCACGTGCAGTGGGTGTCGGCTTCTGAGGGTGGGTTATTCGCCGAGGTGGTCCAAGAGTTCACCGAGACACTGCGCGCATTACCGCCGATGAAGGATCGGCTCAGGGGTTAGTCACTTGCGTCGGCACACACTTGCGACAATCTACTGAGCCGGCGCGATCGCGACCATGGCAACGCGGCGTGAGGCCTTTTACCATCCGCCGCTTATCTTGTATGACACCTATCATGTTTGACGAGGACAAATGACACTAGGGGAACTCGTGCAACTTCGCTATACTACGCAGGTCCTAATGCGAGTCTCCCTAATTCACATCACCTGTAAAATTGTAAGGAGGGCAGCATGAGCCTATGGGTAATTGACAAAAAAACGATGACTACCTTTGTCGCAAATATGGTGGGCGACTATCGGGTAGTCGGTCCCGTGGCCAAGGGCCCAAAGTTTGCCTTTGGACAAATCGAAGACCCGGCAAAGCTACGGCTGGACTATAACACCTCAATCCTGCCGCCGAAGAAATATCTACAATTACAAAAAGAGCGGTTGATGACCTTTGACCGTGCCGGCAAGACGACCGTGGAGACGGTCATCGAGGCAGAGCCGACAGTGATCTTGGGTGTCCACACCTGCGACCTGCATGCACTGCGTGTGTTGGACGCGGCTTTTACGCAGGACTACCCGGATGCTCACTACCTGCGGCGGCGACGCCAGACACTACTGGTGGGCATCGAGTGCCTGGAGCCCTGTGACGAGCACTCGTTTTGTAAGAGCATGGGGACGCTGAGCCCGAGTGAGGGCTACGACCTGCACCTGACCGACCTGGGCGAAGCCTATGCCGTGGACGTGGGTTCCGAGGAAGGCGCAGCGCTGTTGGAAAAGTACGCCGAGGCCTATCCGGCGACGGAAGCGGATATGCAACAGCTCAACAAGGTGCTAGGCGCCAAGTGGCCGCGGTTCCCGTACAAACTCGATTTAGACGTGGGTGAGCTGCCGGCTTTGATGAGCCAATCGTACCACAGTCCTGTGTGGCTCGAGTTGGCCCAAATCTGCCTGGCTTGTGGTCAATGCACCCTCGTCTGCCCCACCTGCTATTGCTTTAACGTCTACGATGAGGTCGAACTGAACTTGCGGGATGGCGAGCGCTGGCGCCGCTGGGATTCGTGCCAGTTGGACGAGTTCGCTCGCGTGGCCGGCGGCGAAAACTTTCGCGAGCATCAGGGGTCCCGCTTGCGTCACCGCTTCATGCGCAAGGGGCGCTATCTGGCGGAAAAGTTTGGCGAGTTGGGTTGCGTCGGTTGCGGTCGTTGTGCGCGCTCTTGCCCGGTAGACATCTCCCCAGTGAACGTTTTCAACGATCTCCAGCGGGCCAGGGTATAAGGAGGTGCGAAAATGATGCAATCAACTGTTGCTACGGCCAGAGAAGAGTCGGTCTATTTGCCGGTGATGGCGCGTTTGCTCAAGGTCGAGCAGATGACCAAGTTGGAAAAGCTTTTTACCCTGCAACTGCCAGGCGGACGCAGCCTGGGGAATGCCCCCGGTCAGTTTGTAGAAGTTTCGGTGATGGGCATCGGCGAGGGGCCGATTTCTATCAGCTCCTCACCCAGTCGCAGCAATGGCACGTTTGAGTTGTGTGTGCGGCGCGTGGGCGACCTGACCAGCGCGCTGCACGGACTGGAGCCGGGTGATGTCGTGGGCGTGCGTGGCCCCTTTGGGCATGGTTTCCCCATTGGAAGGATGCGGGGCAAGGATATACTCTTTGCTGCCGGCGGTATGGGATTACCGCCGTTGCGCTCACTCATTAACCAGGTGTTGGACGAGCGGGGTGGCTTTGGCCGTGTGATTATTTTGTACGGTACCAAGCATCCGAGCGAAATCTTGTTCAAAGATGAACTGCTGGAATGGGCTGAGCGGGGTGATGTTGAGTTTCATATGACGGTGGACCGAGCCGACGAGGACTGGAGGGGGAATGTGGGGGTCATCACCACGTTGTTCCCCAAGATTATGATCAACCCGCGCAACACCGTCGCGGCGACGTGTGGTCCGCCGGTTATGTACCGCTTTGTGTTGATGGAGATGTTGGGCAAGGGCATTCCCGAGACACAGATTTATCTGTCGCTGGAGCGCCGGATGAAATGTGGCGTGGGCAAGTGCGGTCACTGCCAGATCAACGACCTGTACTGCTGCCAGGATGGGCCGGTCTTTACGTATGCCCAGATCAAGGGATTGGAGGAGGCGCTGTAATGGCCGAAAATGGAAAACCCAAAGTTGCATTCTTTGACTTTGCCTGCTGCGAGGGCTGCCAACTCACCGTTGTCGATAGCTTGCAGACCCACCTGGAACTGCTTGACGCGGTCGAGATCGTCCAGTTCCGCGAGGCGATGACCGAAAAGGGCGAAGATTATGCGATCGCCTTTATCGAGGGCTCCTGCACGCGAAAGCAGGACGAGGAACGTCTCAAAAAGATCCGCGAGCAGGCCGCTATCGTCGTCGCGCTGGGTGCTTGTGCGCACACGGCTGGCGTCAACGCGCTCAAGAACATACAGCCATCGCTGCAGGACGTGCGCGAATACGTTTATGCCGACAAATGGGAGTGGTACGATACCTATCCGGCCCGACCCATCAGCGCCGTGATCGAGGTGGACGCGGTCATCCCTGGTTGTCCCATTGACCGCTTTGAATTCCTCGACGTGGTCAAAAAGCTGCTGTTGGGCAAAAAGCCCAGCATCCCTGACTATCCGGTTTGCGTCGAATGCAAGCTCAAAGAGAATGTCTGCATTTTGGAAATCGGCGGCGCCTGCCTGGGACCGATCACCCGTGCCGGCTGTGGCGCCATCTGCCCTACCTACGGCGATGGTTGTGAGGGTTGCCGGGGTCCGATCCCCAATCCCAACAGTAACGCGATGGAAGACGTTCTGGCCAAGGCCGGCCTGACTGTAGAGCAATTGATGGCCAGGATGACTATGTTTAACGCTTACGACCCAGCCCAGATCGAAGGGCCAATCTTGAGCGCGTCGAAGGAGTAGGAGGCAGCCATGACCAATGTGAATGTTAATGTACACCACTTGACCCGCGTTGAAGGGCACGGAAATATCGTCGTAGACGTCAAAAACGGTGAACTGGTGCGATGCGAGTGGCAGGTCGTCGAAGCGCCGCGCTTTTTTGAGGCGATGGTGCGCGGGCGGCCCTACTATGAGGCCTCGCACATCACCTCGCGCATCTGCGGCATTTGCGCCACGGGGCACGCTACGGCCTCGCTGCGGGCGACCGAAAACGCCTTGGGAGTGGAGGTCTCGGAGCAGACGGAATTGCTGCGCAAGCTGTTGTTCCACGGCGAGATCATTGATAGCCACGTGCTGCACGTCTATATGCTCGTGGCCCCCGACTTTTTTGGAGTGGGCAGCGTGATACCGCTGGCTGGCTCGCATCCCGAGGTGGTTAAGCGGGCGCTGCGCGTCAAAAAGCTGTCGGGTGACCTGTGCGCCATGATCTCTGGACGGCACACACACCCCATCGCCATGACCGTCGGTGGTTTTACGCATCTGCCGACGATCAAGGAAATGCTGGCTATGCGGGAGCGCCTGGTCGCTGCCCGCGAGGACATGGATGAGACGATCGCTTTGCTCGCGACGCTGCCTTGGCCCCAGTTCGAGCGTGAGACCGAGTACGTTTCGCTTAAAAAGGACGACGAATACGCCTTTATCGACGGCGTCATCACCACGACCGACGGCTTTTCCTACGAACTACCTGACTATCGCAAGGTGACCAACGAGACCTGTGTGCCTCACTCGACTGCCAAACGCACCAGTCACAACCGTGAGAGCTACATGGTCGGCGCGCTGGCCCGCTTTAACAACAACTATGACCAGTTGCATCCGCGCGCCAAGGCGGCCGCCGAGAAGTTGGGGATGAAGCCCGTCTGTACCAACAGCTTCCTCAACAGCGGCGCCCAGGCCATCGAGATGATCCACTGCGTCGAAGACAGCATCCGTATCATTGATGAGTTGGTGGACAGGGGCATCAAGGAAGAGCCGCTTTACCAGTTCCAGGGCAAGGGCGGCGAGGGCGTGGGTTCGTGTGACGTGCCAAGGGGTATCTTGTTCCACAACTATACCATTGACGACGAGGGCTTCATCCAGGGCGCTAATTGCATCATCCCCACCAATCAAAACTGTGCCAACATGGAAGCTGATATGCGCGCCCTGGTGCCGCAGATTTTAGATCAGCCGCAAGAAAAAATCACCCACATGATGGAGATGCTGATTCGGGCCTATGATCCCTGCATCTCTTGCTCAACGCATGTTCTTGATGTAGAATTTGTGTAATGGCGAGTAATAAGTGGAGAGAGGCGAGTGTCCCCCCCACGAGCAAGGGGGATGGTCAAGGACCGAGAGATGATGAGCGTCACTCGCTTCCTGCCACGCTTGTGATTGGGCTGGGCAATTCCTTACGCGGAGACGACGGCGTGGGTGTGCGCGTGGCCCAGATACTGGCAGCACAAGCGCTTCCCGATGACGTGGAGGTGGTGGACGGCGGAACACAGGGGCTGGGGATTGTCAACCTGATGGA
Source organism: uncultured bacterium (assembly GCA_965602705.1). Classification (GTDB taxonomy): domain Bacteria; phylum Chloroflexota; class Anaerolineae; order S140-20; family S140-20; genus CBFDAD01. The sequence continues at coordinate 857 of CBFDAD010000032.1, read as the reverse complement.
AGGGCGTCAGCGGGTGATCCTGGTGGACGCTGCTGACGTCGGTATAGACTCGGGTGAGTTCGTCCGATTTACGCTGGACGAGGCGCGTTTATTGGGCGATGATCGGCACCTCTCCGTCCACGCCGCTGGTTTGCGCGACGCCCTGTTGTTGGCCCAGGCGCTCGAGGTGCTGCCCGACGAAGTCGTCATCTTTGGTGTGCAGCCAGTCAATCTTGAATGGGATAGCACTCTCAGTCCCCAGGTAGAGGCTGCGCTACCCAGTCTGGTAGCGGCTGTGTTGGCCGAAGTAGCCGTCAGTGGTCAGTGGACAATGCTTGGTATCTCGCCGCAGGCTGACTGCTGAAAGCTGCAAGCTAAACAAGGAGAAGACGAGTATGGCTAAAAAAATCTTGATGATTGACGACGATCCTGACATCTTGACGGCAATTCGCATCCCATTGGAGGCGAGCGGCTATGAGTTTCACACTGCCACAAGTGGCACCGAGGGTCTGGAAAAGATCAAAGAGATCAACCCCGACCTCATCATCCTGGATGTGATGATGGACACGGCCACCGAGGGGTTTCATGTCTCTCTCAAGCTGCGCGATCGTTCGCCCAGCGCCGAGTACGCCGCTTATCGTGACATCCCCATCTTGATGTTGACGGCGATTCATACCACGACCCCGCTCCGCTTTGCGCCTGACGAAAACTATTTACCCGTCGAAGCCTTTTTGGACAAGTCGGCCGATCCAGACGAATTGCTGGCCAAGGTGGACGAGTTGCTCAAAAAGCCTACGGGCTAGGCTCTGCAGGACGGCTTGAGCGCGCGCGTCTCAGCTCAAAGCAATGTTTGTCTACCCTCCCGCGGATTAAAGCCC
>CBFDAD010000031.1:0-9594 GCA_965602705.1 uncultured bacterium | reverse complement strand
TCCCAAGAGCGACGAGATGTAGGCGCCCGCTGCTCCTACGACCAGACTGACCGCCGCGGCAATGATGTAATCTATCTGCATGCCGGTGTAAAAGATTGCCTGCTGCTCCTTGACGCATTTGGGGCAACGATAGCCCACCGGCGTGCGCACGGCGCAGCGGGCGCAGATGGGGTCGCCGCACTTGTTACAACGCAGAGTGGTTTCCACGTTGGGATGGTTGACACAAAAGGTCAACGCCGTGGCTGTTTCGAGACTTGGATCCTCGACCGGTTCGTGCACATGTTCTTCAGACACCTGTATTTGCCATCCTCTTACTCTTCCATGCCGGACCTCAAGCGGGCCATCAAGGTCTTGTAAAAATAAGTGCGCTCCTGCACGCGCGCGAAACGCGCCTGATAGGGGCTAGCGCGCACGACCACCCGGTCACCGTCAGCCAGAGCAAAAGTGAACTGGCCGTCCACCGTCAGAATCGCCTCGTGGTCGGTGCTGATGTCCAGACTCACGACAGCTCCCTCGGAGAGCACAATCGCCTGCTCCAGGCTCAGGTGAGGGGCGATGGGGATGAGCAGGATGTTGTGCAGCTCTGGCGGCATGATCGGCCCACCGGCCGCCAGCGCGTAAGCAGTGCTGCCGGTGGGGGTGGCGACGATGACGCCGTCCGCCGCATAAGTGACCAGGTGACCGCCGTCGATGTGGGTATGAACGCGAATCATACGCGCCATCGAGCCACGACTGACGACGACGTCGTTGAGCGCTTCGTGCTCCTCGAAAGTGGTCGCGTGCCGTTGTACCTCGGCGCGAAGCATCATCCGCGCTTCGACCCAAAAATCGCCAGCCAAAATGCGCGGCAGCTTTTCCCGCCAATCATCAGGCTTTAGCTCGGAAAGAAAGCCCAGTCGGCCCATATTCAGGCCCACGATAGGCACTCCGTAAGGCGCGACCATACGCGCGGTGCGCAGTGTGGAGCCATCACCGCCCAGCACCAGCGCCAGGTCGATTTGCTCGACCTGGTCCCGCACCCGTGGCTCATCCCAGGTCGAAGCCAGCCACGCGCTGACGCCTCTTTGCCCGACAAACTCGGCGATTTCGCGCGCCACGCGCTGGGTCAGCGGTATCTTGGGATGGTGGAGCACCCCTATTCTGGCGATTTTCAATTCCGAGGGCTCGATGGTCGCCAACGGCCTTGGGTCTGGGTTCACCCCCGTCTGATACGTGCGCTCAGCCATCCCACCAGCTCCTGCAGTGGCACCTTCTCTTGCTCACCCTGGGCCATATCGCGCACCGTGGCTTGTCCGCCCGCAATCTCGTCCTGGCCCAGGATAACCGTGAAACGAGCTTCACGTTTGTTAGCTTCGCGCAGTTGCGATTTGAGCCCGCGCTGACCGAAGGCCAGCCACGTACCCAAGCCTGACCGGCGCAGCTCATAGGTCAGGTCGAGTGCGGCCGGTCGCGCTTCTTGGCCCAGCACGGCGACAAAGACGGGGGGACGAGCAAGTGGTGGGGGCGTGGCCCCTTGTGCCTGCATGGCCATGATGATGCGCTCCAACCCGCTGCCAAAGCCGACGCCTGGCGTCGGTGGGCCGCCCATCATCTCCATCAAACCGTCGTAACGTCCGCCGCCGCAGACGGCGTTCTGGGCGCCGATGCCCTCGGCCCACACCTCGAACACGGTCTTGGCGTAATAGTCCAGGCCACGCACCAGGCGATAGTTGACGGTGTAGGGTTTTCGCAAGTGATCCAGCAGTGCGCGCAGCTCGGCAAAGTGGTCGTGGCACTCGGCGCACAGATGATCGGCGATGTGCGGTGCGCCAGCCAGCACTTGGTCCATCCCTGGCTCTTTTGAATCCAGCACGCGCAGTGGGTTGCGGGCCAGGCGGTCGCGATCGATCGGCGCTAATTGATCGTAGCGCACATACAGATAGTCCACCAGACGCTCGATGTAGGCCGGTTTGCACTGCGGGCAACCGGTGCTGTTAATTTGAAAGCTCAACCCTTTAAAGCCCAACTCGGCGTAAATGTTCTGGGCTAGCAGCATGACCTCCAGGTCGGCCAGCGGGTCCTGGCTGCCGATGATCTCGACGTTGAGTTGATGGTGCTCGCGGAAGCGCCCCTTTTGTGGTTTTTCGTGGCGAAAGACCGGGCCGATAGAGTACAGCTTGACCGGCATGGGCAGGACGCGCATCCCGTTTTCGATAAAGGCGCGCACGACACTGGCGGTGAACTCGGCGCGGAAGGTGATCTCCTGTCCATCCTTGTCCTGAAAAGAATACATCTCCTTGCGCAGGTCAGTGCCCTCGCCAGCGGCCGTCTTGGTGAAAACTGGCGTGTATTCAAAAGTGGGCAGGTCGAGCCGCTCGAAACCGGAGCGCTCGGCCAGCGACCGGGCAGTCTGCTTGACGTAATCCCAGTAGGGCTGGTCCTGCGGCAGAATGTCCTGGGTGCCGGTGGGACGTCGATAAAGGGTCATTGTTGCTCCTTGTGCTGTTATTCTACACGTGGGCAATAATTATAACGGATTTTTGGGGGCTTGTCTATCTTTTTCTTTTATAGTAGGGCCAGACCGGCTTCATCTGCCAGATATCCAGCGAGAGGAGTCGCACGCCGCCGCCGTGGGCGAACAGCTTGATGCCCTGGCTGTCGCGCCGGGTGGGGTAGATGCGGCTGGTGAGACAGCAACGGCCGTTGGCGAATAGCTCCACGACCGAACGGTCGAGGAAGATGTGTAGCTTGAGCGTCTCACCTGTGGCTAATTGGAGCGGGCCCTGTTGGACATCCCGCTTCACCTCGGGGGAGAGGCTGGCGCGCTGGCGGTCGACGAACACGCGCGCGGCGGCACCGTCGTAGCCGACCCGCGTTTGTTCTCGATCGTCCGGCGAGCAGCACAGCTTGAGGCCGCACGTCGACGTGGTGACCTCAAATTCGGCCTGGATCTCCACGCAGTCGCCCTCAACCGGCAGCCCAAAGCTGGCCGTCTCATCCAGCGATATGTCGTAAAAGTGGATACGCGCCCCACGTAGCGCAGTCAGCTCAGGGGCGGGCTCGGTGACCAGCGTGTTGTCCGGCGCCAGTGTGAGGACGCGCGGCAACGACTGCACCCCTGCCCAGCCCGCAGCACGCTGCGCTTGCATGCTGCGCCCTTCCCAGATCCAACCGAACATCAGGCGACGCTGGCGGTCGTCCACCATCACCTGCGGCGCGAAAAAACGGTCGCCGTAGTCAATGACGCCTTGCTGCTGCGGGGTGAACTTGTGATCAGCGCGAGTGCCCACAAAATACGAGGCGTAGCGACCACGCCATAGCGAGACGATGAGCACGTGCTTGTCCCCCAGGCGAAAAAAGTTGGGGCATTCCCACATCTCACTGTGCTCCGCTGTATCACCGCTGAACAGCGGACCGATGTACTCCCAGTCGCACAGGTTGGGCGACTGGTAGAGCAAGACCGTACCGCCCGCGCCGGCGATGCCAGAGCCGATTATCATGTACCACCGGTCGTGCTCGCGCCAGACGTACGGGTCGCGGAAGCCGCTCGTGTCTAATCCAGGGGGGGGCGCAGGGATGACGGGGTTGTGCACGTTCTTTTTCCAGGTCAGCAGGTTATCGCTGCCGGTCGCCAGACAGACGTTCTCCTGTGTGCCCCGCCGTCCCGTATAGGTCAGGGTAGGGGTGCCGTTGTCGTCCACGGCGCAGCCTGTCCAGCAGCCGTCCTGGTCGCTGCTGCCCGGCGTCGGCGCCAGGGCAATAGGTTGGTCACGCCAGTGGGCCAGATCGTCACTGACGGCGTGCCCCCAGTGTATATTGCCCCAGGAGGGAGCGTTGGGGTTGTGCTGGTAGAACAGGTGGTACTTGCCTCGCCACTGGATCAGTCCACATGGGTCATTCATCCAGTTGGCAGGCGGCAGGAAGTGATAAAGCGGCCGTAACGGGTCGGTCGCCATACGTTGTCTGGCCGTCGCGTCTCCCCATCCACTCACTGGTCTCAGGCTTTCTTGCCTTCCCGCCAGAGGGTCAGGCGCAGGTGGAACAACTCTTTGAACGCTCTCGTGATGACGTCAAGGCGCGCACCGGTTTGGCTGCCGGCCACGCGCGGCCGATGCCCGTGAAGGGGCACTTCGCGAATGCGGAACCCGTCTCGTTTGGCCCGGATCAAGAACTCGGCGCTGAAGGTGGCCCCGCGCGACGCGACCTTATCCTTGAGACGCTCGATGACCGTTCTGTGCATCAGCTTAAAGGCGCAGTCGATGTCCCGCGCCGTGTAGCCAAACAGCAGCGTCACTAACGCGCTCCACCCCCAGCCGTTGAGTTTCCGCATAAAGGGGTCACGGCGGGGGGCGCGGTAACCCACTATCAGATCGGCCTGGTCGATGAGATCGAGGAGTTTGTGGATCTCTTGCAGGTCGAACTGCCGGTCAGAGTCCGTGAAAAAGACCAGCTCTTTGCTGGCGTTAGTCAGCCCACTGAACACCGCCGCACCGTAACCCTGGTTCACCTCGTGCTGCACCAGGCGCACCTGGGGATAGCGTTGCTCCAAGGATTTCACCACTTGGGCGGTCCCGTCGTGGCTGCCGTCGTCAACGACGATCACCTCGTAATCGTCGGCCAGCGGATCCATCATCTGGATCACGTCCTCGACCATGGCTTCGATGTTCTCTGCTTCGTTGTAGGCCGGCATGGCCACTGTAATGCTTTTCATCTCTGATACTCCTGCTGTAAAGATTTCACGAATGGACGTTGGGCAAGCCTTGACCGGCTACCGTAAAAAACCTGGACGACACCCGCGCCTCCTGCTCCCTCACCGCAGGTATCTCGAACCGCTCTACCCCCCACGATACTTTTCGTCATATAGCGTTGCGTCGTAGGGAGCTCTTCTGCTGGGACAGTTTTCCCTGGGGCACAGTTGACAACTGGTAAAGCTCTCTTCGGTGGAAAACCGTATCCCCGAAACAGACTTGGTCGGGGTCATCAACAAGCTATCCAAGAGCTGCACGCCGATGTCCCGCTCAGGATCCCCCAGGAGCGCAAACAGCGGGCGCTGCTCCCTGAGCGGCCAGTCTGGGAGCGAGCCTGGGTTCATCACTGACGTTTTACCGGGGCGATAACGCTCGTCCAGGTGCTCGTGTAACGCCTCGGTTGCGGAGCGCAGGGCCATCTCGCTGATGGTGTCGGCCCAGTAGTTCTGCAGCAGGTCGTCAATTGAACTCGCCCAACGCTCCAATTCCACCCCGCACGTGGCGACGTAGGGGAAAACGCGATGGACTGGCGCCAGGTTGACGCAAAGTACACGGCTTTTGAACGTCACGCCATCCACGACGACGTAATCGTCCCCCCGGGACTCGATAAAGGAAACCTCGTAGAGCGCCTTGGGTTTGGCGATGGCCTGGGCATCACTGACCATGCGTTTGAGGTCATCGATACGACGGCTGCCCGCTTTGATGCGCAGCCGCTTCAGCAGTTGATCAAGGTCTGGTTCGAATGGAATGTTGTTCAGGATCACTTGGTTGCTTTATCCAGTTTCTCAAGCTGGCTCCTATCAAGATCCAGCGGCGATATCATGGTGCTTAGAACTATATCAAAAATGCGTTAGTTTCACGTTTGATTTTCGTTGGAGTTACATCAGTATTTTGACGAGCTGAGTAGACCTCTTGTTCGTAGTCGGCGCTTCAGCGCCGGAATAGCGCGCTGAAGCGCGCACTACAAACCAGACCGCTCAGCCGAGTGCCACAGGCCCCCTGTCGTCAGATGGAAAGGCCCACAGAGCCGGCGGCTCCAGTTCCAGGTGGAACTCTAGCCTTTTCAACCAATCCTTGCGCCGCGCTTCAATCGCCAGCACGATGAACTCTAGCATCTTGCGCGCGTCGTCCGCCGTCAAGGTGACCGGTAGCAGGCGACCTCCAGCCGGTTGGGGCAACGGCTGGGGGAGGGGCTGGCGCTGGATCATGGCGCTGCCCATCTGTTGGGCAACCTTGAGCGATAACTCCCAGGCGGGCACGTACAGGTGGCGCGGCTGCCCCCAGAATTGGGTCGCCGCCCCCTCGCTGGAGCCGCGGCCCTGGGTGTCCCGCCGTGTGATGTGCACCCGGCCGTGAAAAACCCAATACGGCAGCCAGTGCGTCACCGTTGCTCCGGCCGCTGGTGTTGCATAGTGCAGGTCCATCGGCGTCAGGCCATCGTCGCCGATGTGCACCGCCGCGTGGCAATGGCCACAGGCGAAGACGATGTGTTCGTTCTCCGGCGCCAGGGGTTGGTTACAAACGGGACAGCGCAGAGCCAGCAGTTTCATTCGACCCACTCCGATAACTCTTCCACGATTTTCAGCCCGGTTGTCCAACGACTACCGGATGCCTCGCCTGTTGACAGCGTCGCCTTTTTGGCCTCCTTTTGAAGCTCCTCTACCTCTTCACCGTAACGAAAGGCGCGATAGCCGGCCGCGATCAAGCCAATACCGATCCCCAGGGGAATCAGCAGCAATGCTAACCCCTCATCATCGACGTCTTTGGACAGCGCCAGCGCGGCCAGCAGCGTGCCGTTGACCAGCACCAGGTTGCCCAACGCCATACCCGCCACCAGGGCGGCTGCCCGGTAGAGGACGTTGCCGGGCGCTTTGCCATATAGGACCCGTCCTTTCACCCCGTCCACCACTACCTGGTAGTTGCGGTCCCGATATTCGTAGCGCGCGACCCACAACGGATAATGAACGAGCGAAAGTTGGGTCCGCAACAGGTGGAATTTCTCGAAAAATCTTTGTTTTAATTTCTTTTTGCGGCGGCCACGATGGATAAAGTGCTTTTCGGCCTCGGCCAGGGCCTCCGTCCGCGATTCTGACGGTTCAAAGACCATCGCTTCCCGCTGCAGCCCCTCCATGTCGTAGGGTTCCAGGTTCTGCTTGGAGAGAGAGACGTGATGAACGCCGAACTCGGACACGTCTACGGCCGCGTCGTTCCAGTGCATGTGCTCCATAACTTCAACTTCCACGGGTTTGGTGCGATCCTCGCCCGCTCGCACCCGGCCAAACATCCAGCCGGCCACAAAAGCGGACACGCGCCAGTACGGCAGGTACACCGGGAAAAGCTCGCGGATTTCTGCTCGTTTTTTCAGGTCCGAGGCCTTTTTGAACCCGGAGAGAAACCCCTCGACCGCTTGCTGGGCTTGGGACCGATCGACCTTGCGCGACACCTGCCAGCGGCGCACGCCGCGCTCCCCCTGCACCAGCGACCGTTGCTCACAAAAAGGGCACTGCACAACGCGCACGCCCTCGGGCACGGGCACGACGCCGCCGCAACTGGGGCAGTTCAAACCTTGTGTTTGTTCGGTGTCCATATTTGACTTACCCTTACACCTTGGCGGAAACGACGACGGCCGCGATAAGAATAGGTATTGCCAGCAGGATCGCGACCACACAGTAAATGGCCATGCCCGCGGTCAGACCCGCCCCCCCACCGGCCAAATGACCCACCAGCGGGATCAACGCCGCGCAAAAGTAAGCCACAAAAGCGACCGCAGCGATGGTGACGTACGGGATTTCTTGCTTGGAGGGGTAGATGTTGGCGAACACCTTGCTGGTCGCGGCGTCTACGAGGGCCGTGTAGTGGCGGCCGTCATAGGCATACTTGCACACGTAGATGGGCAAGTGTACCAGCGAGACCTCGCGGACGGCGTCAACTTGTAGGCCGTGGTCATCGGCCAGCCATTGGCGCATGGTCTCGTAAGGCACCGTCGGGGGGACGGCTGATGCATCCAATTGGTGGTCGTACGGCTCCAGGTCGGCCGCGGGCACGTTGATGCGCCCCAGTTCGCTCACCGAAAGGGCCGCCGCTGGCTTGAATAGAATCCGCTCCCGCTCCCCTTCGAGGACGTGGACCATCCACATCGGAAAGTACTGAAAGGCCAGCGGCGCGATGTTCGCCTTCTTGTCCAGGTCCTTGACCGTCGCGTTGCCCGCCATCCAGCGTCGCAACGCGGACAACGCATCACTCTCGCGCACCGTCACCCGCACGGCGTAGTGAAAGACGGCGCGCGTCTTGTCCACGTAATTCGTCGTGCCGCAGTAAGCACACGTCACGAATTGCGTGCCTGTTTCCACGGGCAACACCGCCCCACATTGCTGGCATTGCATTTGAGTCGCTACCGGAGAATCGCTCATAGGTCCCTCGTCCGCGTTTTGTATATGTGCACACATTATATTACAATCTGGACATTGGCGAAAATGACTTTAACCTCACGCGATTCCATTTGACTGAGAAGCCAAACCGGGATACAATAACGCTAGATATAACGCTTAGCACACAGCTTACGTAGACACCTCCCCAAAAGAATCGTGAGAAGAATATCATGTCTCCTTTGCAAGAGTTGATTGCCGAACTGCATAACCTGGAGCGAGAACTGGCCCGTTTCGAGGCTCGTTACGGACTGCTTTCTGAGACCTTTTACGCCTGGTATCAGAGCGGCCAGGAGCCGGAAGACCCGGGTTGGGTGCAAGACTTTGCCCTCTGGGCCGGGACGTACCAACTCAAGCTGCGCCGCCAGGAAAAGTATCGCCATCTGATTGCAGAGGCTTTGGTCCAACGCAACGTGCCGCTGTTGATGCGTGAGTCATTGTTGATGGGATCTGCCGCATGACGCTCACCACCATCGCCGAGTATGAGCTGTTTGTATACAACTTGCGCGATACATTCCCCTCTATTCTTTCCTCAACCTTGCGTGTCATGCGCGCCGGACCAGCCTCTGGGCGCGTGGTGGGGATTTTGACCTTTCCCAATCACCTCCGTCTTGATGTAGCGGAATTGGTAGATTTTGATGCCGGGCGATTGGAGATTCTGCAATACGGCTACGTGGTCTGGCGAGGCGACGAGCGGTTGTACTGGTATGACTCCCAACCGCATCCCCACAACCCCACGCTAGCCACCACCGACCCACACCACAAGCACATCCCTCCCGACATCAAGCATCACCGCGTCCCTGCGCCTGAACTCTCCTTCACCAAGTCCAACCTGCCGTTCTTGATTCAAGAGATCGAGCAACTGCTAAAGAGCTGATTCCCTCACCCCCGACACGCTGCGGATCAATTCGTGTAGGCTCAGCGTCTCCCCACCGACCGTGATTTCCAGGTAACGGTCGCCGTTCCAGACGCTGGTGGGAATGCCGCCACTGGTCTGGCTACCCAGCCCCACGCTGACCCAGAGGGCGCTAGCCTGACAGCCCCTCGCTGACCGGCACGGCGACGTGCACCTCCGGTCCCCACACCAGGCTGCCGTCGGTCGCGGCATCCCACAGCGAGAAGCTCATTCCAACAGTATCGTTGATGGGTGTGCCACCACTATTGGCCAGGCGACCCTGGTAGTTGACGGTGGCTGCTTGCGTCCCGCTCGCCGGGATGGCGCTGGGGCCGGGGGCGCTGGTGGCGCCGAGTAGCGGCTTGGCCCACACGTTTGTAGTCAGGACGAGAACAGCCACCAGTAGCAGCGTGCCACCGTTGGGCGTCAGCCAGCGAAGACAGCGACGGATACGACCAGGTTGAGGTTGTATGCCCTGTGCTTGCGCACGCCGCTGGTCGGCACGGTATTCGTCAAACGTCTCGCTCAATTGTGTCAATAGACTCCT
>CBFDAD010000030.1:0-9757 GCA_965602705.1 uncultured bacterium | reverse complement strand
CGACATAGTATATGTCCCCTTGCACAACGGTTCCCACCGTCTCGTTCCGAAAATCAAAGCTCTGGTAATCCTCCAGCATCGCAGTTCGCCACGTCGGAAAGCCGCTGGCAAAGGGTGTAGGAGGCGGAACAGCCTCTGTGGGAAGGGATGAAGGAGTAACAGGGGGCATCGGCGCAGAGGTCAGCGTAGGGACCAACGTCGGCACAGACTGCACGACACCACATGCGACCATCGTGAGACAGCTCGCCCACAGGGCCAACCAGCCCACCCGCCTACCTATGTGCCTAATCTCCACTCTATGCACCAGTCGTCGTTTCATCGTTGCACCTTTTCCACTCCGCGCCAGAAACCGGGAAGCCATGGCGTGCCAGAAAGGTCTGCCTCAAGGTCGCCATCAAATCAAGACGTACTGATTGTACCTTAGGCCAACCGGTCTGGCAACTCGCGAACGCGAAATACCAGGAGCACCAATTTCAGACTTCCGAGGTCTTGTTCCACGTCTCCGTGGGCATCGAGGGGCGCAAAGGTCGCCGCGCATGCGCCAGAGTTGCGCGTCAAGAGACCTCGGAAGTCCGCTCCGGTGTCAAAATCGGTGCTGCTGCACAACCTGCTTGTGTTCTGGAACAAAGGGCAGTATGATAAAGACCGTGACTCAGAAGTATCGCATATCACACATCACGATAACACTCGTTTGCCTAATCGGCCTGACGCTCGGGCTGTCCGTTGCCTGCACTACGTCTTCCCCCGCCCCCTTACAACAAGTGCGACTCTACACCCGTACCCCTACGCCCACCGCCACGCCCGTGACGCCGACCCCCACCCTATCTGTTCAGGCCCATTACCAACAGGGACTGTCACAACAAATCGCTTGGGACCTTGAAGCCGCGCTGGCCCACTTTGACGCCGCGCTGGACTTGGACCCTGAGCTAGCCCCCGTCTATGTCAACCGGGCTGAAATCTATCGGTTGCTTGGTCGTTACGATGAGGCCGCCGCGGACATTGAGACGGCCCTGACGCTGGATCCGGAGTTGGCCGAAGCCTGGCGACAAAAGGCCTTGTTGGGCCGGACCGAGTCGGCGTGGGAAGAGGCTCTGAACGCCGTTAGCAAGCTTATCAAACTACGACCTGACGATGCGGCTGCGTACGCTGCACGCGCCCAAATCTATGCTGAGGGTTTTGGGAAGATCCGTATGGCCCTGGCTGACTATAACCGGGCCATCGCGCGCGACGCGAGCTTTGACAAAGCGACACTGGTCGAGCGCTGGCACATCCTGGCGACACTAGAACGTTGGGAAGAAGCACTACTGGTGGGCCACAAGATGTTCACCAGCGGCAGTGAGAATCCCTTGCGCTATTACTACCGGGCTTGGTCGTTGATTCAGTTGGGTCGGCTCGACGAAGCGATACAGATGCTCTTTTTCGGTCTTGAGCGTTATCCTGACTATCCGGTGGCGCTCTACTACGCCCTGGGCATAGCCTACTATGAACGGCAGGCCTGGCCGGAGGCCATACAAACGTTGGACGTGGCATTAATCCAATCAGGCGTACCGCTGTCCAACAGGTATCAGGAATACGCCGCCTGGCGGCAGTTGGACATCACCACCGCCGATATTCTAGGTCCAATGGGCGTGGCCTACCTGGAACTTGAACAGTGCGAGACCGGAGCGGCGATAGTAGAACGGGCTGTCGCCGAGGACACCTCCGCCGAGAACTGGACCTGGGCGCTTGAGCGCGTCCAAGACTGCTATTTGACGCTCACTCCCACCCCCACGCCTCAAGAGGCGCAAACGCCCTGACCCCCAATGCGCTGGCTACGTCGGCCAAGACACGCCATGTCTCGAACCTTTGTTCTCTGAAATATCAATGCGCCCAAACAAAAACGAGGGCCTGCTGGCCCCCGCTTTTGTTCTCCTCCCAAGCCCGAGAGCTATATAAGCTGTCGCTCGTACGTATTCCCCCGCCAAGCTATTCGCAAAGGGAGCAACTATGTTCGCAGGGTCAACCCAGAGATAAATTACGCCAAAGCTGACTTGGCTACCTTGACCAACTCAGCAAAAGCACCACTGTCACTAACCGCCAGTTCAGCCAACACCTTACGGTCCAGATCAACACCAGCCGACTTTAAACCGTACATAAAACGACTATAACTCAAATCATTCTGACGGGCAGCAGCGTTGATGCGAGCGATCCACAACCGGCGCAGTTCACGGCGACGATTACGGCGATCGCGGTATGCATATTTGAGCGACTTCATCATCGCTTCATTAGCGCGCCGGAACAAACGGTGTTTCGTTCCGTACTGCCCTTTAGTCAGTTTGAGGACCTTTTTGTGCCGACGGCGGGTTACCGTTCCACCCTTGACTCGTGTCACGAACTTTTCCTTTACAATTACTCTTTCAAATAGGGCGCCAACTTTTGCACCCGCTTCTTCACACCAACGCTCTCAACTGGTATTTTCTTACCGTACAGAGCCCGGACGCGACGCGACTTTTTGCGTCGTTTGCCCGTGATCTTGGTTTGCGTCAACTTGCCCTTGCCGCCCTTGGTACGGCGAAAGCGCTTCGACGTCGATTTATGAGTCTTGATTTTGGGCACAACTCACTCTCCCTTCTTTGGCGCCAGGACCATCAACATTGTACGCCCTTCCATATTGGGGTGCTGTTCGACGACACCAACGTCAGACAGTTCCTCAGCAATGCCCACCAGCAGTTCGCGGGCGATCTCAGGGTAGTGGAACTCTCGCCCCCGGAAGCGGATACGTGCCTTGACCTTCATCCCTGCTGTCAGCCAGCGGCGAGCATTGCGTACTTTGAAAGACCGATGATGCTGTGATGTCTTGGGCCGCAGGCGGATCTCCTTGACTTCGATCTGTTTCTGTGCCCTGCGCGCCTCACGCTCCCGCTTGGCCTTCTCGTAGAGAAACTTGCCATAGTCCATTATCTTGCAGACAGGCGGGTCAGCATTAGGCGAAACCTCGACCAGGTCCCGATCGGCTTCTTGAGCTCGGCTTAATGCCTCGCTCAAGGGCACGATACCAAAGTGATTTCCCTGGTCATCGATTAGGCGCACTTCCCTGGCGCGAATTTCCCGGTTGACTCGGTTCTGTTTGGCGCTAATTCCTATTTCCTCACGTGGGTTCTGAATGTCTCACGAACCGCTTTTCAGACAAACTCCTAATCAAGAATTTAACAACAAAAGAAGTCACGCTAATGCGGGACCATCTGGGCGGCATGATAGCACATTTATGCCCGTCCGTCAACTCGGATTTGACCCATTTCTCTCCCCGACTATAATGTTGTCATGTCTCAACCATTTGGTCAAGCGCGGCGACGACGACAATCTGTGCCGGTTAGTAGAGTGGACGAGTATGGCCGGATCAGCTACAATAGCTTGTGGGCAAATGAGGAGAGCCGCCAATGACGCGATATGTGCTAGATGTTGCTGGAATCACTGACCGGGGCGTGAAACGGGATCACAACGAGGATGCCTGGTCGGCGCCTCCACCCGACCTGACTCCAGAGCAGATAGTGAACAAAGGACTGCTGTACGTCGTGGCGGACGGCGTGGGGGGGCATCAAGCTGGCGACGTGGCCAGCGCAATGGCCGTAGATATCGTCCAACAGAGCTACTATTCAGATCCTGCCGCAGACGCGGCGAGCAGCCTCACCAGGGCAATCCAGACCGCCAACGAACAAATCTATCACCAAGCAGCCAACAGGCCAGAACAGTATGGCATGAGTTCCACTGTCACAGCAGTATTGCTGCGCGGCAGCGAGTTGACGGTGGCCAACGTGGGTGACAGTCGAACCTGCCTTATCCGCAAGGGCCATGAGCGCCAGGTAACTACCGACCACACCTGGGTTGAAGAACAAGTGCGGGCTGGGCTAATAACACACGAAGAGGCAGCCAAACACCCTCACCGCAATATCATCACCCGCGCGTTGGGGGGCAGCTTGGATCTACAAGTGGATATCTTTAAAGAACGCGTGATGCCTGGCGACAGTGTGCTTCTGTGCAGTGACGGACTGAGCAACATGGTCTCCGGTGACGAGATTGGCCAAATTGTGAACCAGGGCAAAAAGGCCGAGAAGGTGGTGCGCGAACTGGTAGAGCTGGCGAAGCAACGGGGGGCACCCGATAACGTAACGGCGGTGCTGCTCAACATCCGAAAGACGCGAGGTGGAATCAGGCGACGGCTATTCACCTTGGGACTTTCAAGCGCAATGATTATAATGGTGGGAGTGCTGGCATTTCTCGTGTTGGGGAGAGATGAAGAGAATAATAACACGGCCTTGCCTGGCCCCACACTAGAACGCGGTACGCCCACTATGACAACTTTGCCCACGCCAGATGCAAGCACGCCTACCGCAACGTTGCTGCCGCTGGACGCCGCTATCCCACAACCAGAGTTGGTCTTTGTGAATCAAGACGTCCCCATTACAACGGGCGACCCTATCGTTTTCGCCTGGCAATGGGAGCACGTGTTGGAAGGGGAAGACTGGCAATTCATCTTTGCGCTACGCCAGGGCCAAGACGGCCCTGTTCTCATACAACAAGAGCTACCCTTGAACCAGCGCGGACTTGAACTCGCAGGGTCGTTAGAGCCGGGCGAGTACTGGTGGACTGTGTCTGTGATGGGACCACAGCGACGCGGAGAACCAGTCGAGGGCCGGCTAATAGTAGCCGAGCCAGCGCCGACATCTAACGCTGACACATCGAATTAGAGGTCTCATCCTAGCTGCCGCCCAGCAAACGTGCGATGAAAACAGCGACTTTAATTCTGTTTAGTCGCTCATAGAATACACCATTGATTATGGAGGTACCACAGTGAAACAAGCGATTGACTGGGCGCAAGCCCGGCGTGAGGAACACCTGGAGCAATTGAAACAGTTGCTGGCGATTCCCAGTGTCAGCACCCAGCCAGAGCACGAGCACGATTTAGTTCGCACCGCCAACTGCTTAGCCGATCACATGCGATCCATCGGCCTGCACGGTGTCAGCGTCCATCCCACTGACCTACATCCGATTGTCTACGGGCATTGGATAAAAGACGCCAACGCCCCCACCGTCCTCATCTACGGCCACTATGACGTGCAACCACCTGACCCACTGGAGCTGTGGCACACGCCACCCTTTACCCCCACGGTGCGCGGTGACAACATCTACGCTCGTGGCGCCGCTGATGATAAAGGGCAGTTGTTCGCTCACCTCAAGGCATTTGAGGCATTCATGCAAACTGCAGGTCAGCCACCGGTTAACGTCAAGTTTCTCATTGAGGGCGAAGAAGAAGTTGGCAGTCCCAACCTGGCTGGTTTTGTCGCGCACAACCGGGATCGTCTCGCGGCTGACATCTCCCTCATCTCTGACTCCCACATTCCGGCTCCCGATCAACCGGCCCTGGTGTATGGCCTGCGCGGCCTGTGCTACATGGAGATCAAAGTGCAAGGCCCTGATCACGATCTGCACTCTGGCAGCTTTGGCGGCGCTGTCCACAACCCGGCCGAAGTGCTATGCCAGATTGTCGGTGCACTAAAGGACGAACGGGGACGTATCACCATCCCCGGTTTTTACGACCGGGTGGTGCCCCTGAGCGATGAAGAACGAGCCGAACTTAACCGTGCCCCCTTTAACAAAGACCAATTCCGGTCAGAGGCAGGTATTACCAAGACCTGGGGCGAGGTCGGCTACACAGTGTTGGAACAAATCGGCGTCCGGCCCACGTTGGACGTCAATGGACTGGTCGGCGGCTATACGGGTGAAGGAGCCAAGACCATCGTCCCGGCGCGGGCACAGGCCAAGGTCAGCATGCGCCTGGTGGCCGATCAAGACCCCGAAGAAATTCGTCGGCTTTTCACAGCATACGTCGAGTCACTGGCACCCGACACAGTTCAGTTGACGATACGCAACTGGGGCCTGGCCAAGCCCGCGTTGATCGACCGCAGCATCCCTGAGATGCAGGCTGCCGTCCGGGCCTACGCGCGCGCCTTTGGCGCCAAGCCAGTCTTTATGCGCGAAGGAGGGTCCATCCCCGTGGTCACGCTGCTGAAGGAAGAGTTAGGTCTGGACACGATCTTGATGGGCTTTGGTCTGCCCGACGACAACATTCACAGCCCCAACGAAAAGCTCTATTTGCCCAACTTTTATCGCGGGATCGAAGCAGCCATCTACTTCTTATCCGAGTACGCGCAGGTGTGAGCACAGAAACGTCAAAGAAAAGACCAGTGTTCATGCTAAAGATGCACAAAATCCGCTGCGTGCTAATCATCCTCGTCGCGTCTGCCATCACTAGTGTCGCTTGCTCGGCCGTAGACTCGACCCGATCCCCCACGCCGATCGCGGACCCATCTCCACAGACACTGCACACACCTACCTTCACGCCAACCGCGAGCGCGACTCTAGCGCAAACTGCCAGCCCAATTCCGTTCCCAACCGTGACGGCCCATCCCACTGAGACCGACACACCCATTCCCACGAACACACCCACGCCAACGACCACGCCCGGGGGACCCGGTCCGCTCCCTACGTTCGCACCCATCGACACACCGGACCTCAGCGCAGTCTCGCCAGCACCCACGACTATCCCAACACCGGTGCCCCTGCTGCAACAGCCAGAGGACACGGTCAACATCGTGTTGATGGGTAGCGATGAGTTGTCGGACGACAGCGGCTGGCGCACCGATTCATTGATCATCGTCAGCGTGGACCCGACCCTGCCATCGATCAGCATGTTGTCCATTCCTCGAGATCTATATGTCTATGTTCCTGGCTGGAAGATGTCGCGCGCCAACACTGCCGACTCCCACGGTCAGCAGGTAGGCTATCCCGGCGGCGGGCCAGGGTTGCTAAAAGCAACACTAGAGTACAACCTGGGCATCCAGATACACTATTATGCCCGCGTTGATTTTGAGGGCTTTGTGAAGCTCGTGGATACACTGGGCGGGGTAGACGTCGTAGTAGACTGCGAGTTGCACGACACTTTCCCCGACCCCGAAGCGGAAGATGGTCAGACCGACATTGATCTGGAACCCGGCGTGCATCACTTGGATGGCAAATTGGCGTTGTGGTACACCCGCTCGCGCTGGAACACGAACGATTATGACCGTGGACGGCGACAGCAGCGCGTGCTGCGCGGTATGTGGGCACAAATCAAACAGTTAGGACTCGTTGCCAAACTGCCAGAGCTGTGGGACGACCTGACACAGACGGTGCAGACCGACTTGTCGTTGGACAATATGCTCTGGCTTGCAGCCGTGGCCAGCCGTCTCGACACCGATACGGCCATCAAAAGTCGCTTCATCGACGGCACCGTTGTCCAGTCGTGGCTTACACCCGAGGGGGCTCAGGTACTACTGCCGGACTATGAACGGATCGGCCCGCTGATAGCTGATGCGCTGGCGCCACCCGAAACGAGTCGCGCCCGGCAAGTGATAGCGCAGGTCGAGGTGCTCAACGGTACCGTCTGGCCCGACTGGGCGGTCCTGGTGGCCGATCGCTTGCTCTGGGAGGGATTTGAAGTGGTCCGCATCGGCCAGGCCGACCGCGCCGATTACCAGCAGACCCTGATTGTGAACCTGACGGAAACTGCCAAAGGATCACCGGTGAGTTTGCTGGCACGCATCCTGCGTGTGAGCGGTGCCGATATCGTGCCGGCCGACGAACCCGACACAGAGGCGGATTTCCGTGTGATCGTCGGTCACGACTATCAACCGTGCTACAAGAGCTACTGGTACGCCGTGCACACCACCCCAACGCCGACACCTACACCGACGCCATAGTTGTGTTCGGATCAGTAACAGCTACCAGGATGGCGGGGGAGGAAGGGTTGGGGCCGTAAAAACGGCCAGCGACGTACCTTTATCGTCAAAGAACCACAACGAAAAGTAATTATCTGTGCCAGGAAAATCTCCACTCGTAAAGCGCGCAGTCCAGGTTGTGGCTCTTTCGCCTGCAAAGCAAAAGAACTGCTCAAACGCACTGGTCCCTTGACCCGATAGACCCGGGAGGCTGACAGATAGGTTTCGCCGCGGCGTCATCAAGGTGATGCCGGCGCCGCTGGAAACGTCAAAGTCAAAGTTGTACTGAGTGACGTCGTTGGCATCAAAGGGTACGTAGGGGTAAAAGGCGACCTGGTCACCGGGAGTGGGTAGTACGACACACCACGAGAAGGCAAAGACACGGGCACTGCCTACCTCTACGTTGTCGTCGGGGGCGGAGCTCAGCGCGACGTGATACCAGTTGCCATCATCGCCACTGGCTCCCTGAACCACCAGTTTAAAGACGCGACTCCCCCCGACTAGCTCTCCTTGGTTACGCCGGAGCGGCAACGTCAGCCAGTCATTGTCCAACGTCCCATCTGAACCAATCACCCTCTGCGTAATGAATGTCCCCGACCTGATCCCATTCAAGCCAGGCTCATAGGAGCGGGCATCGGCTTCAGAATAGGCAGGCCCGGGCCCACCACGCACCGTATAGGTCATAACGGTATTAAAGACGGGCAAAAGCGGGTCATCGGCTTCATCGTGCGTATCCCCTGTATCGGCGTCAAAGATGCGGATGTACAAAGAATCGTCGGGAGCGTCTGGCACCGCGAAGAAGATGATCTGTACGTGATCGTGATCCCCTTTGCTCGGAGGGGCAGTGGGGCCGAAGGTCGTCACAAAGACCACGTCTGACTCCAGGGTGGTCGTGGGATGGGGGCGCGGATAAACAGTAAAAGCAGGTGAAAGGTTGCCGGACTGGCCATCGCCATTCTGCACCGTCAGCGCATAAACGCCCACCGGGATGTTGGGTGAGAGCGTCCCGTTGATCGTGGTGACGCTGGCATCGGTGACGCCAATCGAGATATTCTCCCCCAACCACGCCGTGACGGGCTGGGAAAAGCCCTGACCGATGATGGTGACGTCAAACGGTGGGTCACTAACATCGCCCTGCACTGTCGCGACCGGGGTGATCGCCAGCACCGTGGGAGGGGCAAGCGTTGGCGTAGGTGTGAATGTGTTGGAGGGTGTCGGTGATGGTGTGAAGGTATCGGTAGGAGTCGGCGTAAAGGTGTCAATGGGCGGTGGCGGCGGTGGCACAGTGGGGATGTCGGTAAATGTCGGTGGCGGCAGGGTAGGCGTATCAGTCGGCGGCAGAGACGTAGCTGAAGGCACCGGCGTCTCGCTAGGCTCGGGGATCTCGGTAACTGTAGGCTGAGGTGTGTCGGTGGGTTCGGGCTGCCCGGTGGCACTCGGCGCGGAGGTAGCGGTTGGTGACGGCGGCGTCGCAGAGGCCGAGGGCGTCGGCGTGATTTGGGCAACCGCCGTCGGCGTGACCGGTGGTATCTGGGCTATGGGGACCACCGTCACGATCGCGGCGCTCCCGGTCGGGCGAACAGTTTCCAGGTCTTCCTTGATGTCTTCGATGACCTGAGGGTCGAGCGGGGCAGACCGGTACTCTCCCCCGCTGTAATCTACTGCAACGCGCGAGCGCACGTCACGCTCAATCGAATCTTTGACCATGTCCAGCAGCGCGATTTGAGCTGCCAGCAGCATACAGCAAAAGCTACCCAGCAGAACGAGCAGAACCAGCGCCAGACGCCGGAGCCAGCGCCGGATATGATCATCGTCTTGATCCTGTTGCGGGGGCCCGGAGGCAGGCATCATTGCAGCAGGTCTCCCAAATCGGTAAAGGTCTTATCCGCCAGCCCTTGATCCCGCGCACCAGCATCTAGAGGAAGGATGAAAGCAAAAGTACTCCCCCGGCCTAGCTCGCTTTC
>CBFDAD010000029.1:0-10286 GCA_965602705.1 uncultured bacterium | reverse complement strand
GCATCCCAGCCGCCCCCACCGGCGCCGCTCCAAGCAACACGACCACAACCAGACTCAGTAGAGCCAATTTTGCTCGGCCCGGTTTGCCAAATCCGGGCCAAAACCGGGGATTTGGCAACACCTGCCCAGCAAGCTGTGCGGCGCTGGGTCCCCTCAGAGCATTTTTGGACCTGCTGAGTCCGTGTTGAACACGGGCCAATCGCTGATCGCGGCTGACCGCCCAGGCGATGTAAGCCAGGGCAATGACGCTCAGGAGCAGGGTGATGGGGAGGTAATCTGGGCCGCTCAGCCCGGCAAGCAAGGCCAGGGTACCAAAGATGGCGCCGCCCATCCAGGCCAGGCGTGCCTTGCGGTCGGCCACCGGGCGCGGGACGGAGATGGAGACGTGGGTCAGCTTTAGCCAACCGATCAGGGAGATCGCGTAACAAAGCAGGCCGGCGACAAAAGGCCACTTTTGCGTAAGCCAGGCCCATTGGCCAATTCCAGCGCTGACCAGTGTCAGTAGCAGCAGGACCCACTGTCTCCGTTTTACATTCATAGTTGGTTAGCCAGTTGGCTGGTTATCCAACTCACCTTTCGTTGGTTTGCGGGCAACGAAAAAGAGATAAGCACCTTTCTCAGGTAGCGGTTCCTCATAGTAGTGGCGCAGCAGTCGATTGGTGAGCCACAGATTGGCTTTTGAGGGCCATAGGATCCAGCGTCCAGTCAGCTTTTTAGCGACCAGGGCCGGCAGGCCCAGATAGTGCCCCCACTCCAGGGCGGTGAGGGCGCCGCGGGAGAAATAAGGCCACCAACAGTCCAGCACCAGGCCGGCCCGTTCCAGCCGGGCGCGCCAGGTCTCTGCGTCATCGCAGTGATAGTGGCGCGAGATGCGGTTAAAGAAGCGGCGGTAGGCGCCGGCCACGGGGCGCATGCGCAGCGCGTCAAGGGCGCGACCGATGGAAAGAAACGGTAGAAAGTGGTCGCCGGGCACGCAGAAATAAAAAGGCGCACCGGGGCGCAGCACGCGGGCGGTTTCAGCCAGCACTGCCTCGACGGCGGGGATGTGCTCCAGCACCGAGTTGCTGATGGCGCTGGCAAAGTGGTCGTCGGCGTAGGGCATGTGCGCGCCGTCGGCCTGAGCCAGGGTGCGGTAGGCCCGTCGGGCGCGGGCTTCGGTCAGGGGACCCCACCAGGGGTCTAGACCGGCGTCGAGCGGATCACTGAAAGTGACGGAGGCAAAGTGTCCGTCCCCACAGCCTACGTCGAGGACCGGCTTTGGCAGCGGTAATCGAGTTCCTTCAACGTAGAAGCGCGCCTCTACCGCCCTTAGCAATCCGCGAAAAGCAGGTAACTCTTTGAGGTGTCGCCACAGCAGGTCGTCGGTCATTTTCTGTGCTTCTCACGCAACAGCTCCTCGAACAACGCCTCGTATCCGTCGGCGGTGCGGGCGGTACTAAAGCGCCCGGCGATTTCCTGGTGGGGGCGGACGTAAGCCGGCCGGTCTCGCAGCACCTCGATGATGGCATCGGCCAGCGCATTGGCGTCACCGATGGGCACCACTTTGCCCATGCCGGTCTGCGTCACCGGCTGGCGCACGCCAGGCAGGTTGCTGGCGATGGAGGGAGTGCCACATAGCATGGCTTCGACCTGCACCAGGCCAAAGGATTCAGTCGAGTTGAGACTGGGCAACACGATCAGGTCGCAATTGGGGTAAAAAGCAGCCAGTTCCTCGGCGCTCAAGATTCCCAGGAAATCCCAACGGTCGGCGTGTTGTCGCAGCAATGGTTCCAGTCGCCGCGCGTAGGCCTCCTCGCCCAGCACGTTCTGGTGTTGTCCGGCAAAGAGCACTCGCGTCTGGGGATAGGCCTCGATCACGCGGGGCAGGGCGTGCAGTAGGACTTCGACCCCCTTTTCCGTGGCCATGCGGGCGACAAAGCCGATGACTCGATGGCCGTCCAGGTTTAAGCGCTCGACAAAGGCTCCCGCGGCTTCAGGATTGGCGCTGGGAACCTCAACGGGTGGCGCGATAACCCGGACTTTGCGCGCAAAGCGGGTAAGATAGGGCGAGTGGTCGGCAAAGTCTTGGGTGTAGGCCACGATGGCGTCGGCGATGCGCCCGGCCAAGTCATTCATCAAATAGACTGCCTGGTTGGCGACGCGGTTAAAGAGACCCCGTGGCAGCCTCAGGTCGCAGTGGTAGGTCAGTGTCGTGGGCTTGTGCATCAACTGCCCGCGCAGGGCGACGCCAGCGGCGTCAAAGTTGGGCAGGTGCAGACTGATGACGTCGTTCTGGCGCGCCAGTTGGGTTGCCAGGTGGCCAAAGGTGGGCATGATGACACCCTTGCTGACGCGCAAGAGCACGGGTGCCCGCACCACGTGTACACCGTCCACGGTCTCCTCGCGGGGCAACCTTTTCTCGTACTGAGAGGTCAGCACGGTTACTTTATGGCCGCGTCGAGCCAATTCCCGTGCCAGACGTTCGACGTAGATGGTCAGCCCACTGACGTGGGGGCGATAATAGGTTAAGCTAAAGAGAATGCGCATTTCGTCACTTGCCAATTCGCCACTGAAACGGTTTTACTCAAATAGATGCCGGTTCGTCACAACCCAGTTGTACAACCGCTCAACACCTTCGTGAACACCGACCTGGGGCGACCAGCCCAGCTCGCGTCGAGCTTTGTCAATGTTAGAGACGTAGAGGCGCTGGTCGCCAGGACGCCAATCGTCACGGTTCACCGGCAACGAGCGCCCTAGCAGACGTTCCAGAATCGGCCCGAACTCGGCCCAAATGGACATGGTGTGTTCTGGTCCCCCGCCGATGTTGTATATCTGTCCGGCGGCTACGTCACTATGGGCGACGATGGCGTCATACAGGTCCAACAGATCGTCGATAAAGAGCACATCGCGCACCTGTTTGCCGTCACCATAGATGGTGATTGGCTGATTGGTCACGGCGGCGATGATGAACCACGCGACCCAGCCTTGGTCTTCCACGCCGAGTTGCCGGTAGCCATAGATGCAGCTCTGGCGCAGCACCACCGTGCGCAAACCGTAAATGCGCGCATAGTCGTGCGTGTATTGGTCGCCGGCTCCCTTGGAGCAGCCATAGGGGGAATGGAAATCGAGCGGGCGGCTTTCGTCTATGCCCTGTGGAAAGTCGCGGTAGACATAGCGACCGTCGCGCTCTTCGATGACCACGTCTTCCATCTCGCCGTAGACCTTGTTGGTGCTGGCGTAAAGGAAAACAGGGTCGGTGCCGGCGTCGCGAGCTGCGCGCGTCGCCTCCAAGGCGTTGAAGGTGCCCAGGGCATTGTTCTCAAAGTCGTCACGCGGGTCGGTGACCGAGGTGGTGACGGCCGTCTGCCCGGCCAAGTGATAGACGGCTTCGGCCCCGTGGGCGGCCTCAAGTCGGCCTGGATGAAGCGCAAGGCGTCAGGACCGTGGATCTGGCGCAGCCAGGCCAGGTTGTGTTCGGTGCCCTGGCGCGAGAGGTTGTCAAAGATGGTAACGTGGTCACCACGACCCATTAGACGATGGGCCAGGTTGGCGCCAATAAAGCCGGCGCCTCCGGTGATGAGTGTTTTCAAGTTCCCTCCAATGTGTCAAAGGTTAACACCTAGGGCTGGGACCGGAGAGCGGTCCCCACCCAAGGCGAGATTATACCATCGAGGGACGTGCCTGGCAATGAATGATCCGCGTCGCGTCGTGTTGGACACGGTGGTCGGTCTGGCTGAACGCGCCGCGCCGGGAATGTGTTGGTACACCGCTCGGCATCTCCAAGGCGTGACTCTATTTGGAAGTCGGTTCCAATAGATTACATACTTGCCTGCAGTGAGCCGCTCCTGGGGGCTGGGAAGGATGATAATGAACGTAAACCCGGCGCAGCAGCTCGATTTTATCATATAGCGCATGTTCTACCTGTGAGGCGATTTCGTCCCCGGCTGCCACGGTCAACGACCCTTCAACGCCGATTGTGACGTTGACCACCAAGTAGGGTCCGAACCGGTGGGCCTGAATTTCTTCGACTTGCTGCACGCCTGGAATCTCTGTCAGCAGCCTGGTAATCTGCTGGGCCAACGAGCGGCCCGGGACAGTATCCATCAGATTGGCACAGGATTCGCGCAGGATTTCGATGCCGGTGCGCAGGATCACCAACGCAACCAACGCCCCAGCCAACGGGTCCACCCACAGGTAGCCCAGCCGGCCCAGAAAGATGCCGAGGGTTGCCGCCCCGGCAGAGAACACGTCGTTGCGGTGGTCTTGGGCCAGGGCCAGCACGGCAGCGCTGTTTGTCTGCTGACCGATTCGTGTGGTAAACGAGGTCAGCAGGAGCTTGAGTAAGACGGTGAACAGCGCGACCCCCAGAGCGCTGGCGCTGGCCGCGCTCAAGTCCGCCTCTCCGGCCCATAGATTGTACACATTGTTGACAGCGTTCCAAAAGATTGCGATGGCCGTGGTAATGACAAAGGCGCCCACTACCACTGTACCAATGCTTTCTAGTTGGCTATGACCGTAGGGATGCTCTTCGTCAGGGGGTTTGCGGGCCAGCCGCATAAACACACCGACCACAATGTAATAGGCGGCATCGGAGGTGGAATTGATGCCGTCGGCGAGCAGGGCAGGGCTGTGACCTAGAATACCCACGGCTGTTTTCAGCGACTCCAGCAGGACATTGGTCACCAGTCCCAGATTCACAGCCAAAGTGCTTTGCTGCGCTCGATGCTCAGATGTCATGTCTAGTCCTCCCTTTGCATTGTTGCCACAATTTCGCGCTGGGCGGCCCGGCGGGCCATCAGGCTGGCGATCAGGCTGGTGATGGGCACGGCAAGCACAAGCCCGATGCTTCCCACTAGCGTACGCACAATCTCTTCGGCGATTGGCTCACGGCTGAGCCGTCGCCAGAGGGGTTCCTGATAGATGGAAAAAACCATCACCAGCGGCATCGAAGCGCCTACGTAGGCCAGGAGCAACGTGTTGACCATGGCGGCAATGTGATCCCGGCCGATGTTTAGGCTGCGGTGGAAAAGTTCCTGCCAACTCAGGTCGCGATTGACATTGACCAGCTCAAAGATGGCCGAAGCCTGGCTGATGCAAACGTCATCCAGCACGCCTAGCGCTCCGATGATGATGCCACCCAGGACCACCCCCCGCAAGCTGATGTCTGGTCCTATTTCCATCAGCAGGTAACTGCTCTCCTCGGAGCCATAGCCACTCAGGTGGGCCCAGCCTACAAAAAGCCAGGCCAATATTCCCGTCAGTATTAGGCTCAGTGTCATGCCTGCAAAGGCTGCGTGAGACTTGTTTTTCCAGCCGTAAATCAAGTAGGTCGATACGCCCAGCAGGGCGATCGAGCCAGTGACACAGACGGTCACCGGGTCGCGACCGGCCTTGATTTGGGGTATGATGAAACCCAGGATCACTACCAGGCTGAACAGTGTGCCGCTCAGCGACCGCAACCCCGTACCGCGACCTACCAGCACTACCAATCCCACGAACAAGATCAGCACCCAAATCAGTGAGCCGGTCCGCACATAGTCGGTGATATATAGACGTTCTTGCTGCGGACCTATGGCCCGTTCCAAATAGACCCGGTCGCCTGGACTGAATAGCCGTTCTTGCCCGACGACGTTGATCGTTCCCTCTTCGACGATGACCTCCTGCCCGGCCAGAGAACCGCTCTCGATGTGCAGTAACAGCCGTTGGTAGGGTTGTCCGCTGGCAAAGCCTGATTCAATGATGCCTTCCTCGATCACTTTGACGACACGCGCAGTCATGGTCTCCGTCGTGCCAGGTGCAAGTGTTTGCTTGGGCGCGTTATTTTGTCTCCCTAACAAAGGCCCAACCACCACCACGACCACTGCCAGCAGAATTAGGGCTACCAGGCCGACGGTCATCCAACGTTCCAGTTTTTGCATGTTTTCCTTCCGTGTACACTGTTCCAGAATACGGTGATCTTTTCGCCAGTCCCCATTCAGTCCTGGAAAGACTAGTATCCCATATCAATCCAAACGGCGCAAGGACCGGACCTAAACTCTTGGTGGGCTCTTGGTCAGAAGCTTGACAGATAGGCGGGGCTGCCGTAATATAACATTGACGCCACACACCAAGCTGATCGAGCGGGCATTGATCAATTCAAATCTCACCGAAAGAAATCTACATGGATGATCAGGAAAAGGTCGAGGAACTCTCAGAGCGGTCCCAACTGCAGACGTTGTTGGAAGCCATTATCCCCTATTTACCCCAACCGATCGTTGCCGAGCAACTGGCCGAACCAGAAGTAGGCCGCGTCAAGGGAGAATACTGGCAGGGTTCGGTGTTGTTTGCCGACTTGAGTGGTTTCACCGCGCTGTCGGAGACGCTGAGCGCGTTGGGCAAGGAGGGCGCTGAATGGATCAAGCGCCTTGTCAATGACCTCTTTGAGGCATTGCTGGAAGACGTAGAGCGGTATGGGGGCGTCCTGGTCAAGTTTGGCGGGGACGCCCTGACTGTCTACTTTGGCGGTGACGGGCACGCCTTGCGGGCTGCCCGATCAGGTCTGGCCTTGCAGGAGACGATGGGACGTCTCTTTGTTGACTTGGAGACGCCGGGCGGGGTCTTTACCCTACGTTTGCGCGTGGGAGTGCACACCGGCAAGGTTTTTGCCGCTCAAGTGGGGTGCGTGCCAGGTTATCCTCTACGGGGGATGGAGTTGGTGGTGACAGGCGCCGATATCAATCGGGTGGCTGAAGCGCAGGACTATGCCGCACCGGGGGATGTATGCATCACGGCTGAGACGTTAGCGCCAATCGTCGACCAGGCACAGGTACAGCCGATTGCAGGGGGAACGTATCGGCTGGAATCATTGCACTCGCCTCAGCTCGTTGGATCGTCGCCTCATGCCGCTCTGTGGTTCCCTTCGGCGGAGGATGCGTTGCCTTTGCTGCGTCTTTATTCGCAGGCGCTGCGCCCATATTTACCTGTGGACCTGGCGGATCAGCGCATCACCGATCCCTCTGCGCCCGAGTTGCGGCCGGAATTGCGCCCGGTGGCGGTTCTCTTTGCCAACTTTGCCGACCTGAGTGCTATTCTAAACTTGTTGATGGACAAGGGCGAGTCCGGCGTGCGGGCAGCCACGCACATCCTGAACGTATACTATACCCGTATGCAAGATGTCATCGGGCGCTACGGCGGCGTCATAAACAAGGTGGATATGTACACCCACGGTGACAAGCTGATGGCCATCTTTGGTGCGCCTTTGGCACACGGCGACGATGTGGAGCGGGCGGTGCGGGCGGCGCTAGAGATGCAGGCGGTGATGCCTGAGGTCAACCGGTATGTCAAGGCTGCCTTGGAGGGGGAGGGCGTGGCGTTTTTGCCACTGACACAGCGCATCGGCGTAAATTATGGGCACGTCTTTGCAGGCACCGTCGGTTCGGAGCGCGAGGGCGGCCGGCGCGAGTATACGGTGATGGGGGACACGGTTAACCTGGCAGCACGGCTTATGGTGGCGACCGAGGAAGGGGATGTTCTCGTCAGCCCCTCGGTGAGGCGCAGGGTGGCTGACAAGTTCAAGTTGGAGGACTTGGCCCCCATTTCTGTCAAGGGTAAGGCGCAGCCTGTTCCCGTCTCGCGCCCTGTGCGCCCGCTGACTGAGAGCGAGCGTGTGGCGCTGCGCCGGGGGCGACGACTTTTCATCGGCCGCACGGCGCAGTTGGAGGCGATGAAGGCCGCTGCCCGGCAGACTTTAGCCGGACAGGGGCAGGTGGTGGTCGTCGTCGGCGAGACCGGCACGGGTAAGACGCGATTGGTCGAAGCGTTTCAGGAATATCTTAATCCCCAATACCTAATATCCAATTTAGAACAGCCCAACTCGTCGAGCTTGAATTGCTATGCCACTGAGTTACCTTCGTACGCCCAGGAGCCTTATGCACCGATCGTTGATTTGTTACGACGTGTAATTGGGTTGGGGGGGCAAGCGGTTGAGGATGTAGGCCGGCTGAGAGAATGGGTTCAAAGGTGTGCGCCTAACTTGGCTCACTTTATGCCGTTGTTAGGGGCTCTGCTGGCGCTGCCCATCCCCGATAACCCTGTCACTGCATCTCTGACACCGGAGCAACGCCGCGACCGCCTGTTTGATCTGGTCGAAGCGTTTCTGCACGGCGAGGCACGTCTCCAACCGCTGGCGCTGGTGGTGGATGATTTGCAGTGGGGGGACGATTCGTCGCTGGCACTGCTGAACCGGCTGACGCGGGGTGCGGTCACGGCTCCTATGCTGTTGGTGTTGTGCTATCGCCCTGACGTGACTTTCCCCACCCCCTGGGCGGAGCTGTCGCACGCGCACACCGTACAAGTGGCCGAATTTTCGCGCGAGGAGAGCGATCGGCTGGTGGCAGGGTTGTTGGAGACAGACGAGTTGCCCGAGGGATTGGCTGAGATGGTGTGGGATAGAGCTCAGGGTAACCCTTTCTTCACTGAAGAGTTTGTCAAATCGCTGCGTGAGACCGGGGTTATTCTATACAGCGATTCCGACGAGCGGGACGCAAGCGGTGGCGGCTGGCAATTGGTCGCCTCAGGAACGGAGGGGGTGGCTCCGAGTTCGATACCGGATACGATTGAAGACATTGTGTTGGCTCGTCTGGACCGCTTAGAAGCCCGTTGTCGCGAGTTGCTGCAAGAGGCCTCAGTTGTCGCAGCCAGCCAGCCCCGTTTTGCCCGACTCTTGCTGGCGCGGGTGGATCCTCATCCGCCAAGTTTGCATCAACGACTGCAGAATTTGACCAATGAGGGTCTGTTGGAGGCTTTAGCGTCAGAGCTGGAGGCACTGGAGTACCACTTTCGACATACGCTGACGCGCGATGTGGCCTATGACAGCATGCTCTATGCCCGACGGCGCGAACTGCATTTCCTGATCGCCCAGGGAGTAGAGGCGCTGTATGCCGACCGTCTGGACGAGTACGTTCACTCGCTGGCCCACCACTATCTTGAGGCAGGGGAATGGCGCCGGGCCTTTGAGTACGTTCGCCGCGCTGGCGAACGGGCCCAGGCCCTGTTTGCCAACAAAGACGCCGTTGTCCATTTTCAAAGGGCGTTGGAGGTCGCGACTGAACATCTGCCCGACACGTCGACGGACGATCTGATAGACGTGCACGATCGTCTGGGGGATGTTTTGTTGATAGAGGGGCGTTACGACGAAGCGCTGGCGGCTTTTGGGACAGCCCGAGATCTGTTGACCCAGGACGGGCCTCCCGACTTTGTCGCCAAATTCTACCGCAAAACCGCGGAGGTCTATGAGCGCAAGGCCGATTACCCCTTGGCCCTGGAATGGCTGGAGCGCGGTCTGGTCATACTGGAAGGCCAGGACGTCGTCGAAAAAGCGCGCATCTATAACTTTGGTGGCGGTGTCTTTTATCGGCAAGGCGAGCGCGAGAAAGCTTTAGAATGGCGGCAGCGCGCACTGCAGATCGCTGAACGTTTGGGGGATCAAAGCGAGATCGCCAATGCTTACCTACTGATGGCCATCATCTACTCCGACTGGGGCGACACCGACCGGGCACTGGCTTTTGGGCGACGCTGTCTGGAAGCCTATGAAGCGGCAGGTGACCTGGTTGGCAGCGTCAAAGCCCGGGTCAATGCAGGACTCATCTCTCGCCGGGCCGACGACTGGGCGCAGGCGGCCGAGCATTATCGCGAGGGTCTGCGTCTGAGCGAGACGATGGGGGATTGGATGCGGATCGGAATGTTTGCCAACAACATGGGTGAGGTCTATCTAGATCAGGGCAAACTGGATGAAGCGGCAGCGGCCTATCAGCGTAGCATCGCTGTATTGGAGCCTAGGGGCTTTCTGGGTGGTGTGGCAATATTGCGCCTCAATCTGGGCAAAGTTGCCATGCTCCAGGACCGTTTAGAGGCAGGTGAGGCTTACCTGTCCGACGCGCTAGCCCTGGCGCAAGAGATTGGCGCCCGCCGTTATCTGCCAGAGATCTACCGCTGGCAGGCGTTGTTGCACCAGGTGCGCAGCCAATATGAGGAGGCGCTAGACTTGGCCAGGCGCGCTTGTGACTTGGCCCAGGAACTCAATGACCGTAAGGAAACGGGAGGCGCCTTGCGTGTTCTGGGGCAGGTGTACGCGGACCTGGGACAACCGGAGAAGGCCATAGAGCATCTGCAAGCCAGCCTGGCCTATTTTGTGGAGCTAAAAAGCGCTTATGAAGCGGCCAAAACTTGCTTCCAGTTAGCGTTGGTTTGCGTGAGGCAGCCGGGCAAGAAGGAAGAAGGGCAGGCATTATTGGAGCAAACGCGGTCTCTTTTTGCTGAGCTAGGTGCTC
>CBFDAD010000028.1:0-10513 GCA_965602705.1 uncultured bacterium | reverse complement strand
GCTCGCCATAGTTGTAGAAGGAGCCGCGTTTGTCTATCACGCCCATCTCCACGCCGATGTCCAGGATGTCGCCCACAAGGCTGATGCCTTCATTGTACATGATGTCAAACTCGGCCTTGCGGAAGGGCGGCGCCACCTTGTTCTTGGTCACCCGCACGCGCGTGCGGCTGCCGACCACCTCGCCCTTGTCCTTGATCGCCTGGATGCGCCGCACATCCAGTCGCACCGAGGCGTAGAACTTGAGCGCATTGCCGCCGCTCGTCGTCTCCGGGTTGCCGAACATCACCCCGATCTTCATCCGCAACTGGTTGGTGAAGATCATCGCCGTGTTGCTCTGCTTGATCGCTCCCGACAGCTTGCGCAGCGCCTGGCTCATCAGCCGCGCTTGCATGCCCATGTGCGCGTCCCCCATGTCGCCCTCGATCTCCGCACGGGGAACCAGCGCCGCCACCGAGTCAATCACCACAGCGGCCATCGTGCCCGAACGCACCAGCGCCTCGGCGATCTCCAGCGCTTGCTCTCCGGTGTCGGGCTGCGCGATGTACAGGTTTTCCACGTCCACCCCGCAGTGCGCCGCATAGACCGGGTCCACCGCGTGCTCCATGTCAATGAAAGCCGCCAGCCCGCCCGCCTTTTGCGCCTCAGCCACGATGTGCTGGCAGATGGTGGTCTTGCCCGAGGCCTCGGGGCCATAGATTTCGATGACCCGTCCGCGGGGCACACCACCCACGCCCAGGGCCAGGTCCAGAGCCAACGAACCGGTTGGGATCACATCCACCTGCAGGTGGCTCGCTTCGCCTAATCGCATTATCGCACCTTCACCAAAGCGCTTGGCGATGTCGCTCAACGTCCGGTCGAGCGCCTCAGCTCGTCCATCGCTTGTTGCCATTGGTTACCTCCATACCCACATCTCGTTTATGCCCGCTGATATGTGATTATAGTAGCACAGATGTTCTATTCTGTCAACTTAAAGTTGCGCTTTGAGCACCAGGACAGTCATATCGTCGGCCTGGCTGATCTGGCCACTGAAGGCACGAACTGTGGCCAAGATGCGCTCCACCAAAACTTGAGCGGGTTGATGTCCCTCGCGCTGCACAAGTGCCATAAGCCTTTCAAAACCGAACAACTCTCTCGATGGGCGCATGGCCTCGACTACGCCGTCGGTATAAAGGACTACTGTGTCGCCTGGCGCCAGCGACACCTGCACCTCGTCATAAGTGGCGTCGGTACGCAGCCCCAACGGTAGACCGTAAACTTTTATTTCTCTCACTTCCTTGCGGCCATGCAGTAGGGGAAGTGGATGGCCGGCGCTGGTGACACAGAGTTGGCGCGTGGTTGGATCAAGCACCGCGTACAAGAGTGTGACAAAGGCGTTGGAGTTGATGTCGTGGCACAGAGAATGATTGATGTTGCGCAAAGTCTCGGCGGGCCCGTGCCCGTTGCGCGTCTCGGACCGCCAGGTGCTGCGGGTGTCGGCCATGAGCAAAGCGGCCGGCATCCCCTTGCCCGCCACATCGGCGATGACCATACCCACCCGCCCGTCGCTGAACTCGACGACGTCGTAAAAGTCGCCACCGGTCTCGCGGGCCGGTTGGCAGCGTGCAGCCAGCGTATAGCCCTCGATCTGGGGGCACTGCTGGGGAAAGAGCCCTTGCTGGATGCTCCGGGCCACGCGCATCTCTTGCGTCAGTTGAGTTGAGATGCGTAACTGGTGGATATACGCATCGTAAAGAGTGTAGGTCAGGCCGATGATAGCGCCGATAAGCGAATAGGTGACCAGCAGCACCGGTAGCAGCGTGGCGGGTGGAGGGGCCGCCAGAAGGCAGACCACGATGGCATAAGCGACGAGGGCGCCGGCGGCACCGGCCAGTGCCAGTGCTCCGCCGCGCAGCATACCTGCATCCCGCGCCCTTGCGTGACGTGGACGCCGGGTCAGCCAAATCTCCAGAGGGGTGAAGAACAAGCCACCCGCGGCAAAGATGGGCACAGAGGCCGTCAGCCCGGCAAACAGCAGCCGCCAAAAGCCCCCGTAGGGTCCTCTATCGCCGTAACTGGCGAGAAACAGCGACGTCGTGAGGCTGATTGGCCCGCCAACGAGCAAGCCAATGAGCGGCATGCGCCACCACTCGACGGACCTAGCCCCCGCGCTGCGTTGCTCCTCAAGAGTGGAGGAGCGCCACCATCGGCTCACAGGTCCAGCGCCTCGCTTTCGGTCTGGTACATCTGCGCGTAGAGCGGCAAACGCACTAATTCAAAGACCTTGCGATAGTGCGCGCTCATGCCAAAAAACTCGATTTTGTGCTCTGCGTTCTCGGCTTCCATCGCAATCGAGATCAAGATAGCGATCCCCGAGGTGTTGATATATTCGGTGTCACCAAGGTTAAACAAAACACGTTCAGGCTTGCTCTGCAACGCCTCGGCATAGGCGCTTTTGATGGTCTCTGCACCTTGACCAGTCACATCGCCGATCAGGTCGATGATGATTGCTTTGTCGATCCGGCGCAGCCGGGTTTCGGTCTTTTTGTTTAACATCGTTCCCCCCCTTTTGCTTCAATGCGCTCGAGTTTTGGGAGTTTCGTTTCCCCGTCGTTGCTCCCCAATGATACTTTTATTGGCGTTGGAGATGAATGACCATGCGGAATTGGTTCCCTTTGCCCAGATCCGGTTCTACAAAACCTGCCTCGTCTACCAGATTGCGGATGATGTAGATGCCCATGTGACGCAGTGTTTTTCGATGTAAGTCTGGCTCGGGGAAGCGCTCAGGTGGAGCACCGCCGCGTCCTTCGTCTTTGACATCGATTGCTAGTCGGTCGTCGTCTATATTGAGCAGGACCAACACTTGGGTGCTAGCGTCTAGCTGATTGCCATGCTCCATGGCGTTAAGGCAAGCTTCGGCCACGGCGGTCTTTAAATCCTCTATCCGGTCGGAAGCGAACCCCATTTTCTGGGCCACGGCCCCAGCCAGTTTCATAGCCATCTTCTCGTAACCCAGTTCGCTAGGAATTCTGATCTCGACGAAATGGCTCTTTTTACTCATGGTTACCAAACCTGCATCTTCAGGACTTCGGGTTGCACATCCAGACCATCAAAGCCAATGCGGTTATAGATTTCGAAAGCTGCTTCCTGGCAAGCCCATGCCTCTTGGGTCTGTCCGAGTTGTTGGAAAAGCTCGCTCATATTGTTCAGCACGGTCGCAAGACCATGCTGATGGCCGATCTCCAGGCAGAGTTTCTGGCTCTGGCGATAGTTTCTTAGGGCACGCTCAAGCTGGCCTTGATCAGCCAACACTCGGCCCAGATTATTGTAGGAGGCAGCCAGGCCATAGACGTCGCCCAGGCTGGCATGAATCAACAATCCCTTCTCGTGAAAAGTGCGTGCGGTGTCCAGATCCTCCATTGCCCAGTAGGTAATCCCTAGCAGGTTGCTGGCCTGTGCGGTACCGGGACGGCGTTCGACTTGCTCAAATATCTCCAGAGCCAGCAAGCCTAGTTCTGCCGCTTGCTGGTACTTGGCTTGGCGATGGTAAATCTGACCCAAACCAGCATAGAGAGCAGCCAGGTCGGGACCGTAGCCGACGGCAGCTGCTGTCTCTAACCCTTGTTCGAGGTAGCTAATTCCCTGCTCGTACTTGCCCCATCGCTGGCAGACATTGCCTAGTTTGCGCAGCAGGCGCGCCCGTTGAGTCGCTTCGTGGGCTAACGCGAGCGCCGACTGGTAGCGAGCAGAAGCTCGTTTGTAGTTACCGGACAACAAATCTAGATCAGCCTGAGCCTCGTATAAGAGGCGTTTCACCGCCTTGTCGCCAGCTCGATCCGCTTCAACAATCTCCCAGGCACGCTGATAGTGCTCAGCTGCCTTGTCGTTAGCATAACGCATTTGGGCCTGCTTGGCAAATTTGATGTGATAGGTCAAGGCCTGAGGCCAACGCTTGGCGCTGGCATAGTGATAAGCCAGCCGCTCATAATGTTCTTCAAGTCGGTCGGCATAGAGTTCTTCTATACATTTGGCCACTCGCTGATGAAAATCGCGGCGCTGCCGGCGCAGCAATGTTTCGTAGGCGACTTGTTGGGTCAACGCGTGAGCAAAAGTAAATTCTTGTTCAGTGCTACGACGTACTTCGCGGATCAGATCAGCCCGTTTCAGGCGGGCCAGATGACGTGTCAAGTCGTCGTTTCCCTGCGTGATTGCCTGAAGCACGCGGAGGCTAAAGGTGCGTCCAATGACAGCGGCTATCTGCAGTGTGTGCCGTGACTCGGTGTCGAGTTGGTCTAGCCGGGCTGAAATGACGCCTTGCAGCGTTTCGGGGATATTGTTGACCGATACTTCCCCGGTGAACTGCCAATGGTGACCAGAACGCGCAAGTGCCCCCTGATCGATGAGGGAGCGAACAACCTCTTCGATGAACATTGGATTGCCGCCAGAACGCTCACGGATCAGGGACTGTGCCGATGCGGGTAGCTCCCCCGTCGCGGGGCTATCCAGTAGGTTTTCGATCAACTCGTTGCTGGCCTCGGTTGACAGGCCGTGCAGCACGATTTCCATGCTATGCTTGCCATAGTTGCGCCGGGCGACGTCTCGCAGTTCCCAGCAAGCGGCTTCGGGATCAGGGCGGAGGGAGAGCATCAAGAGAATGGGCCACTCATCGGTCAGGTGCATCAGGTCTTTGAGCAAGCGAATTGCGCCGCTGTCGGCCCATTGCAGGTCATCGAGGGCCAGCACTAGCGGGCCGTCCTGAACCAGTCGCTCGCATAACCTCCGCAAGGCATAGAATATCTGGCGTTCCTGACCTTCGGGCTCCAGGTTCATCACCCGCTGGGCTTGTTCCCCTTCCAGATGCAGAGAGAGCAGATTAGCCAAGTGGGGAATCAGTTCATCTGCCACTCCGGTTCCTGACTGCTCTGCTTGACTCAACGAGGCGTGCCGGGGAGAGGGTGGGAACAACTGGCTCATCCGATGGCGCAGCTTGGCCCACATATCGGCCATGCGATCATCAGGAGCGATGCCCAAATAGCGACGCAATATGTCGGTCAAAACACCGTAAGCCCCCTGACCTTGAGAGAGCGCACCGCCGCTGAGCCAGATGAGTTGAGGGTAAGTCTTGTTCGCCTCGGTCCGTGCGTGACGCACCAAGCGGCTCTTGCCCACACCCGTTTCGCCGACAATCGTGACGATACCCCCAACGCGAGCTGTTGTACCGCTCGCATCCCTGAGTGCTGTCTGTGGCGCTGCGGTCCGGGTAGGTTCGGCGTCGTTACCGTCCAGCAGCTTTGAGACCGCCTGGCGCAACATGGAGAGTTCGACGCTACGATCAACCAGAGGCGAGCGCACACCCGGCGTCTCGCCTGGCTCGATCAGGGTGCGCAGCCCCGTCACTTCAAAGACGTGGACGGGCTGGGTGCGTCCCTTGACAATGGTTGGTCCCAACGGCACCGCTTCGACAAAAGTCTCGACCAATCGATGGGTGGCCTCGCTGATGAGCACTGTGCCTGGTTGAGCGATGCTTTCTAGCCGTGTTGCCAACACGATGCCGATGCCCATCGCTGTATATTCGACCGCGGAGGCCGTGCCTACTGGCCCTACCACGACCTGGTCGGTGTGAATACCTACGCGCACAGCAAAGCCGGGCACGTGGCGCTCCTGCTCAAACTTGGCTGCGATGCGGCGCGCTGCAACTTGAATCTCCAACCCAGCCCGCAGTGCCCGCAGGGGGTCGTCTTCGTAGGCTTGAGGGGCGCCGAAGAAGGCTTTGAAACCGTCCCCTTCGAGTCGGGCCAGGTAGCCGCCGTAATCAAAAATCGGGCGCAGAATAACGTCGAAGGCGCGGTTCATCAGGTCGAGGAATTCCTCAGGGTCCATGTGCTCGGCCAACAGGCTGGATTTGACAGTGTCGCAAGCAAGAATCGTCACCTGACGGCGCTCTCCTTCACCCCGAGCGCCTCCCTGTAGCCATTCGACAAAGCTACGCGGCCGGTCGATTGGCTTGAGCGAGCGACCGCAGTGCACGCAGAAGCTCGCCGACCTTGGATTGCGGGTGCTGCAATTTGGACAGTTCATCAGAAACTCTGGACAGGTAAGTTGGTAAATGGTCAATCTGTGCATCTGGATTTTAGCACAGACTGGCATAAAGTGAAACCGGGTGACCATTCGGCCAGCATAAACAAATCAATGAGTGACAAATGTCACTTGGCAGGTGTGTAACTTTATGCTATATTTATTCGGCGTGATTAGTAATAATGATCGTTCAGTGTTGTCTTCAATTCTTCCCTCGGCTGTGTTGGCTTATTAGTTTGGATGTGCTCTGGGCGCTAAAGGACTGAAGCGTCATCGTACTCTCAATCTATAATAGCTTTACCTTTTTTAAAGTAACCTGTAAGAATGTGGAATATGCGTCTGAGCTTCGTTGCAAGTTCCTCAGGCGATCATAGCGAGAATGTAATGTGGCATCTGCCACATAGAGGGCAGCCTTTCCAGTCGTGATCCGGATTCCGGGCTGCAAGTTCGCAGGCCGGTCTGAGCTTCATGCCTGGGTTTCAAGTATGAGTTCAGACTCGGGCGCTTCCTCGGCGCAAGTTTGATCAAATGCTTACTCTCATTGTCGCATACTCAGGTCGAAGGTCAGCGCCAAAGCCTGCCAAGTGTGGTGTTTTGCCAGCGCAAAAGGAGGTGATAAGCAGCGACAAACGCTCAGAGGACCATCAGGCCCGTTCTACTCGATGATGTCTCACGTTGCCCAGGTGAGGTGGTGATTTTCCTTCCAGGCAACATGGGACCCAGTTAGTGAAGGAGGGAGATAAAGCGATGCGCAGAAAGTGGACAGGCACAATTCTAGCCTTGATTATTGTGGGATCGTTCCTGCTATCTGCATGCGGTGGTGGGACCAAGGTCACAGAGATCAAATTGGGCCTCGACGTCCCTATGACCGGCGACATCGCCTACGTCGGCACGCAGTCTGAGCGCGCAGCCGAGATGTGGGCGAAGGAAATCAACGACGCCGGCGGTCTGGAGGTCGGCGGCAAAAAGTATGAAATCGTCCTCGCCATTGAGGATAACGAGTCCAAAGCCGAGTCGGCGACGGCAGCGGCCACCAAGCTAATTACCCAAGACAACGTGCTTGCCATCATTGGTCCACAGGCCAGCAAGCAGGCTGTGCCCACGGGCGAGGTCGCCAACGAGAACGAGACGCCGATGATCAGCCCGTGGTCCACCAACCCCAATACCACGCTGGACCGGCCATGGGTCTTCCGCGTGCCCTTCCTCGACCCCTTCCAGGGGCCGGTGGTGGCCAACTTTGCTTCGGAGGAGTTTGGCGCGACCCAGGCGGCGGTGCTCTACGACGTGGCCAGCGATTACCCCAAGGGATTGGCCGAGAACTTCCGTGACGGCTGGGAGAGCATTCACGGTTCGGGCTCAGTGGTTTCTTTTGAGAGCTTTACCACTGGCGACACCGACTTTAGCGCCCAGTTGACCAAGATCAAGGGCTCTGACGCCGAATTGCTCTTTACACCTCAGTATTACAATGAGGTGCCGGTGATCGTAAAGCAGGCGCGCGAGCTGGGTTTGGACATACCCATCATGGGCAGCGATAGCTGGGGTGACCCCAAGACGTTGGAGCTGTGCGGCGATGCTTGCGAGGGGCTTTACTTTAGCACGCACTATGCCGCTGAGGGGGCGACGGGCGCGACCAAAGAGTTTATTGACAAGTACAACGATCTCCACGGAGAGATCCCTGGCGACGTGGCCGCCCTGACGTGGGACGCGATGCGCCTCGTGGCCCAGGCCATTCAGGACTGCGGTGAACTCACAGGCGACCTGGAAGATGACCGTTTGTGCGTCCGCGAAGCTCTGGGGAAGATCAAGAACTTTGCCGGCATCACGGGTGAGATGACCTTCGACGCGAACGGAGACCCCGAGAAATGTGCCGTCATCGTCAAGATCGAGGGTGGCAAGTTCACTTTCTACAAGCAGGCCTGCCCCTAGAGCGGTCCCAATGGGCTATCTGTACGACAGAGACTTTACTGTGAGAGGTTTTGGGATAGGCCCTGGCTAGCAAGGAGGGCGGGCTGGGGAGACCATCCCTGGCTTGCCCTCCCAGGGGACGCTTGTATTCCCCGCGCTGCACTTGCCTAGACGTGCGGTGCGGGGGAATACAAGCGGCCAGCCTATTGGGGCCGAGGAGGCAGATTTGTGACATTCGCTCTCTTTCTTCAACACGTGCTCAACGCCCTGCAATGGGGCAGCTTCTATGCCTTGATCGCCCTGGGCTACACCATGGTCTACGGCGTGCTCCTGCTGATCAACTTTGCTCACGGTGACATCTTTATGGTGGGGGCTTATATTGGCTTCTTTGTCGCCACCTTTCTCCTGGGCCAATCACTGCTCAGTCTGCCTGCGTGGTTGGTGCTTGTGTTGACCGTCCTCGTCTCAATGGTGTTGACGGCGGGGGTCGGCATGACCATCGAGCGGGTGGCTTACCGGCCGCTTCGCGAACGAGGTGCTGGCCGCCTGTACGTGGTCATCACTGCCTTGATGATCGGTATCTTCCTAGAGTACTTGAACCTAAATACGGTGGGCTCCGCCGACCGCGGCTTTCCCCAACTGATCCGAAAGCAGATCTATGACGTGGGTGGGGTCACGTTCACCAATGTCAAAATCATCGTCATCCTGCTCGCTTTCCTGGTGATGATTGGTTTGGAGTTGATCGTGCGCCGCACCAAAGTAGGTATGGCGATGCGGGCCATCTCTTACGACAAGGTGGCCGTGCCCTTGATGGGCATACCGACCAACCGCATCATACTCGCCACTTTTGCCATTGGCTCTTCGCTGGCGGCGCTGGCAGGGATTATGTACGGCAATGCCTTTGAGGTGATCAGTTTCGACATGGGGATTCTCATTGGCTGGAAGGCCTTTATCGCCGCTGTCGTAGGTGGCATCGGTGAGATACGCGGGGCCATGGCCGGTGGATTTCTGCTGGGCTTTATCGAGATCTTTGTCGTGGCAGCCGGCGATCTGCCTGGCTTTGGGTGGCTGTCGTCCACCTATCGCGACCTGGTGGCGTTTACGATCCTGCTGCTCATCTTGACCTGGCGGCCCACCGGCTTGTTTGGCGTGGCGCGGAGACAAAAGGTTTAACGGCTCAGGAGGAACCGATGAAAAAGTACTATCTGCCCCTGATCGTGCTGCTGATATTTCTCGTGATTGTTGGTGGCAGCGCGACGCAGATCTTTAACGACTACTGGCAGCTTGTGTTGCTTTACATAGGCATCAACATCATCCTGACGGTCAGCCTGAACCTCATCAACGGCTACATGGGCGAGTTCTCGTGCGGACACGCGGGATTCATGGCGGTGGGTGCCTACGTCAGTGGCGCACTAACGGTCTGGCTGTTTGCCCAAGACAAGGTGTTTGGCGCGCCACTCCTTCCCCCCGCCTGGTCTATCTTTATGTTCCCACTGGCGCTGGTGGTTGGCGGAATCGGGGCTGCATTGGTCGGGCTCCTCGTCGCCGTCCCTTCTTTCAGAACGCGGGGCGACTACCTGGCCATCATCACCCTGGCCGTCAATTTCATCATCAAGAGCGCCATCGAGAACATGGAGGTCATCGGTGGCCCGCGTGGTTTTGTGGGGATGAAGCGGGTGATGAATGCCATGGATGACGTCTTTGAGGCACCCTGGCTGATGATCTGGGCCTTTGTGGCGGCGATCGTGACGATTCTGATCATCCGCAACTTTGTCTCCTCCACCATGGGCAAGAGCGTGGTGGCCATTCGCGAGGACGAGATTTCGGCCGAGATCATGAGTGTGAACACCCGCCGCACCAAGGTCGTTGCCTTTATGCTTTCGTGCGGGCTGGCCGGTGTGGCCGGTGGCCTCTTTGCTCACGGCCCCGGCGGGTACATCAACCCTGGTACCTTTACGATTCTCAAGTCCACCGAGGCCATGGTTATGGTCTACCTGGGGGGGATGGGCTCTATTAGCGGCTCGGTCATCAGCGCTATTATCTTCACTCTGATGCTAGAGTTCTTGCGCCCCCTGGGTATCTTGAAGTGGGTGGTGATCCCATTGCTCCTGATCCTGACCATGCTGTTTCGCCCCTCGGGTCTTATGGGTGGTCGGGAGTTGACCGACGTCTTTCCACGGCTGAAAACTATGTTTGGGTCGAAGGAGGAGTCCTATGCCTCTGTTTCAGATTGAAGGCCTGACACACTTTTTCGGTGGACTGCGGGCCGTCTACGACTTTAACCTCACGTTGGAGGAAGGCGAATTGGTTGGGCTGATCGGTCCCAACGGGGCGGGCAAGTCCACTGTCTTTAACCTGGTCTGCGGTGTCTACAGGCCGACTGAGGGCCAGGTGAGATTGAACGGGATAGACTTGGTGGGACAACGACCACATAAGGTGGCGGCCAAAGGCATCGGGCGCACCTTTCAAAATATTCGCCTGTGGGGCGAGTTGACGGTGCTGGATAACGTCAGGGTCGCCCACTATTCCAAGATCAACTACGGACTGGTGGACTCGA
>CBFDAD010000027.1:0-10539 GCA_965602705.1 uncultured bacterium | reverse complement strand
AAAGGTCAAGCCCCCGCGAGAACACGCAGACGACGGCCGCCGCACTCACCGCCAGCGCATATAGACCCAGGCCTGTGGCCATGCCAATGCCCAGGGCAATAATGAGCACGCTGGCGTCGCGCGGTTTGCGCAAGCCATACCGGTAGCGCACGACGCTCGCCGCGCCGAGCAAACCAAAGGCGCGCACCAACTGATTGCCAACAATGAGCATCATCAGCGCGCCGGCGACGCTGAGCAGCACGTGGGCTTGAAAGAGATTCTGCTCAAAGACCGTCAGGCGCCGCCGGTAAGAAATCAGCCCCCCCAGCAACGCTGCCAACATAATCACCGGCGCAATCTCGATTAGCGTCTGCCAAAACCCCTCCCAATTAATGGCCGGGACCGTCCCCGTGGCCGGGGGCTGCTCATCTCCTAGAAAGGGAGTCGGTGTGGGGGTCGTTTGAAGCAAACCCTCCTCGGCATCAACACGGTTAGGCAAGTTCAGCAGCAGAACCGTCGCCAGGATGCAAGCTACCACCAGCCACAAGCGCTTATCGGTCAACCGTTGCCGCATTTACGCACCTACCTACAGCAAATCACAATTTGGAGCGCACCGACAGAGCCAAGATGCACTGAAAAAACCACCACTGTCAGAGAGCCGCGATCTAACAGCATCCCGAGAATAGCGGTATCACCGCTCTAACACCAGTCTATCACAAACAGACGCAACGGGGGGTTACAAAGCGGTTACAAGCAGGTTGTCGTAGGCACACAATACACCCGGCCAAGCACCGACAACGGGGCCGGCACCTTTGAGCTATTTGTCGTCGGCGACTCGGCCCTGGAAAATCGCCGCCGCCCCCGTCGCCTCAGCTCGGCACTGGGGGCAACCGACGTGTGGATCGTCCAGCTCGATCAGGTGCTTGCTGCAGATTGCATAGACCTCGACCCGTCGCAAAAAGAAAAAACGTCGCACCACTTTGCCCTCCAAAGCCAGGTGAGGCGAGGCGTTAGCCCGCAGGATACCAGGCACCGGGCAAGTGGCACACAACGACGGCTGCCAGGGCTCACTCTCTGGATTGCGCGCAATCAGACGGCACTCCTGGATCGAGCGTCCGCGGTGAAAATCTTCATAGTAAAAGCGACATTCGTCGCCGGCCGGTGTAATCATGTCTCCTCATTTGGACGTATACGCTGTAATGCATACACATTCACAAAGCGCCGTGGCCCGGCGAGGCGGATTGAGTGAGTGTGTGTATTTTCGTTCACGTTTTAACTGAACGGCCCACCGGCTTCAGACCAGTGGGCCGCGATGCTACCACCTTCTGGAGCGTGGTGGGTCAAACACGAGTGACATACGCACCATTGCGGGTGTCCACTCGGATTACGTCACCCACATTGACAAACAAAGGCACCGCCACCTTCAGACCCGTTTCTAAAGTGACCTCCTTGGTCGCGCCGGTGGCAGTGTCCCCGGCGACGGCCATCTCCGTTGTAATGACCTCTAATTCAACGGTGGTCGGCAGGTTCACGTCGATGGGTTCCCCTTCGTAAGCGGCA
The DNA here is from genome assembly GCA_965602705.1 of uncultured bacterium. GTDB lineage: Bacteria > Chloroflexota > Anaerolineae > S140-20 > S140-20 > CBFDAD01. The sequence goes on along the minus strand of CBFDAD010000027.1, from coordinate 9,000 downwards.
ATCTCAATCTCTTGATTGTCTTTCAAATAGGGAGCGGCATCGGCCAGGACAGGGGTCGGCAGCGCGATTTGCTCGTAGGTATTGACGTCCATAAAGTGGTAAAAATCTTCATCGTGGTAGAGGTATTGCATTTTGTTCTTATCAATGCGAATGTCCTCAACCCGGTCCCCAGAGATGAAATTGTGCTGAATGGTGGAGCTGGTGCGCAGGTTGCGCAGAGTTGTGCGAATCGTCGCCTTGCCCCGACCCGGCTTGTGGTGCTGGTACTCTAGCACCTTGTAAATCTCACCATCCATCGTAAAAGTGACACCCTTGCGCAGTGCATTGACGTCAATCAAAGACGTATCTCCTTAAAAAAGTCTCAATGGCCTTCCAGAATCTTGTGCCATTAATTATAACCGGCAAGCAAGGCACTGTCAAAGCACAGCCTCTCTTTACGGACGCATCAAGTTTCGTCCTGCACCTATGCAAGGAGCCACACCAGCCTTCAGGATACCCTCACCCGCTCGATCTGGGCGCCTAGAGCGCGCAGCTTTTCGTCTATTCGTTCGTGCCCACGGTCAATCTGGACAATGTTGCGAATGACACTTTGCCCACAGGCACAGAGCGCCGCGACCAACAGGGCCATGCCGGCGCGAATGTCCGGGCTGACCAATTCGTCGCCGCTGAGGCGCGCCCCCCCTGGACCACTGCCCGGTGCGGGTCGCACAGGATAATGCGCGCCCCCATACCAATCAACTTGTCGACGAAATAGAGCCGGCTCTCGAACATCTTTTCGTGAAAAAGCACCGTCCCCTCCGCCTGGGTAGCCACAACCAGCGCGACGCTCATCAGATCAGGTGGAAAGGCGGGCCAGGGCATGTCTGCGATCTCGGGAATCGCCCCCCCCAGGTCAGGCATGACCTGCAACGATTGCTCCCTGGGGACCAAAATGTCGTCTCCCTGGACTTGAATTTGCACGCCCAACCGTTCGTAGACCATAGCGATCATGCGCATGTGTTGCGGTACAGCCTTTTTGATCAAGATTTCGCCACGCGTAACGGCCGCCAGACCGATGAAACTGCCAATCTCCATGAAATCGGAGCCAATAGTGAATTCGGCACCGCCAAGCCGATCCACACCATGGATGACCAACGTGTTAGAACCGATGCCCTCGATTTGTCCCCCCATACAATTAATCAACTGGCACAACTCCTGCACATGAGGTTCACAGGCGGCATTGCGGAGAATAGTTGTGCCTCGGGCCAGTGCCGCTGCCATGATCGCGTTTTCGGTGCCGGTGACGCTGGCCTGATCTAGCAAAATGTCGGCCCCCTGGAGTCTCTGAGCCTGTACTCGGAAGGTTTCGTTGAGCACAATCTCGGCCCCCAACGACTGAAATGCCAACATGTGGGTGTCCACCCGGCGCCGGCCAATCAGGTCACCGCCCGGACGCGGCAGGTGAACAAAACCAAAGCGGGTCAAGATCGGCCCGGCCAGCAAGATGGAACCCCGGATGCGACGGAAAAGCGCCAGGTCGAATTGCGCTGGCTGCACACGATGTGCTTGCATGCAAAGGGTGCCATTCCCATCGTCCTGGACCTCAACGCCGATCTCTTGGAGCAACTCGACCATCGTGCCGACGTCTCCTATCCTCGGCACGTTGTGCAAAGTCACCGGCTCATCGGTCAGCAGACAAGCGGCCAACATAGGTAAGGCCGCGTTCTTGTTGCCACTAGGGACCACGGTGCCACTGAGTTTGTGTCCGCCCTGGATAACAAACTGTTCCATAGCATTCTCCTTTGTTCGACATGCTGCGTGCAAAGACGTCCCGCGCTTCACACACCTTGTTGTTCCTCCAACCAGGCCAGCAGCTCTGACGCCACTACGGTACTGCCAAAGCGGGCGATGATGGCAGGCCAGCGGGGGTGGAGGTGATAAATGTAATCGCCCATGCCATCTGGTTCTACGTCAACGCTTGCCAAGCGAGGCTTGACCAGGTACTCGATGGCACTGTCCAAGAGTGACTCGTCACCATCGCTTTGAGGGGCGAAGCATAGCCATTCGTCGAGATCAGTGCGCTCGCTGCGCGCTTTCAACTCGATCAGGCACATAGCCAGTTGATACACCGCCAGTTCTTCGGCCAAACCGTCTATATCCCGGTCGATCGCCTCTATGTGAGCCACCAGTCGCTCGATTTCGTGCTGTCGCTTGACCAGTTCCCGCTCTACCAGATGGGTGCCCCACACTTTATCTATCATCAACAGCAGACGCGCCCAAAACCAGGTCGTCCAACGCATTCTCCCATCCCCATACGTCAACCGTTGTCCCAACACCCGACCCCAACCGCTCGGCGGCGCTACCGTCGCGGACGGCAACCTCTAAATACCCATCGCTGCCAAACAATGCCAGCAAAGCGCCTGGTGCCACATCGGCATAGGTACGGCGTAGGACCAGCGATTCGCCGCCGATTACTACACGCAACTCATCAAGGCCTCCCCGCTCTCCCTGCCTGACGTTCGTCACCAGATTGCCAAAGTGGTCCACGTACACGACCTCGGCCCGCACCCGGCCATCAGGCAGTCGTTGCGGCTGGGGGCTCACCCACGTTAACGGATCGTCCACGGGTGGCCCCAATTCACCTAGAGGCAGTCCATTGGCCAGGTGAGCCGCCACTGGCGCAAAGACGTCGCGCCCGTGAAAAGTGACGCTGACGGGTCGCCGGTGCGTCTCGGAGTTGGTCAGCGCGACACAAGCGACCCGCTGCCCCACAAAGGCTGTAAAGAGGCCATTGTCCGGGCCAACAAAGACGGCGCTGGGTGTTTGCAAGGCGATCCCGCGCCGCTCGCTCCCCACGCCCGGATCAACCACAGCCACGTGAATCGTTCCACTTGGGAAAAAGGGCGTGGCTGCCGCCAGGACACGCGCGGCGTGGCGTACGTCCTGAGTAGGTACGCTGTGGCTGATGTCCACCAACGTCACATCGGGAGCCAGGCTCAAGATCACGCCCTTCATCGCGCCGACGTAACCGTCGGCCGTGCCAAAATCGGTGGTCAAGGTGATAATGCTCATTTCACGGCCTCTGCTCAAACCATTCTACCCGTGAGTGGGGTTGGCGTCAAACGATTAAACCCTCCCGTCGTGCCCAGATATTTGCCCCAAAGGCTGCTTTGTGGTAGAATACATCTCGAATGAGGGACCAGCCAGCAAAATGTGCCGGTCCCGTGGCCGAAAGGAGTACGAAAAGTGGCGTTATCTAAACTTGAAAAGGACACGGTGATCAAAGATTTCCACCGGCATCCTACTGATACGGGCTCTCCAGAGGTACAGATTGCCATACTGACGACTCGCATCAACCAGCTCACGGGGCATCTGAAGCAACACAAACACGATGAGCACTCGCGGCGCGGGCTGCTCAAGCTGGTTGGGCAACGCCGGCGCCACCTAACATATCTCAGTCGTATAGACCCCGACCGTTACAAAGAGATTCTGAAGCGGTTGGGTCTGCGCAAGTAGCATTAAAGTACAGCCGACCAAGCGAGTAGATGGCAGTACCGGAAGCCCATCTACTCGCTTGTCGTTATCAATTTATCAAGACAGTCAGCTACGGACAAGTCATCGAGTTCACGAGTTTGGAGGTTGGAGATTGCAGAGTAGAAAGCCGCGCTCTAAAATGGACCGAGCCTTTTTACCCTCTAGTCTCCAGCCTCTGACCTCCTCCTTCTCGCTTTTGGCTTCGCAACTTGCCTCAGCCGGCTGTCCAATTTGGAGGAAACCATGAACCAAGCAAAACAGTATACCACCGTGATCGGAGACAAGCCGATCATTATCGAGACAGGCAAGCTTGCCGGTCAGGCAGGCGGTGCCGTCACCGTGCGCCAGGGCGATACCCTGCTACTGGCCACAGCCACTATGTCGAAACACCCCCGGGAGGGGATCGACTTTTTCCCTTTGAGTGTGGATTATGAGGAGCGTCTATACGCCGCCGGGCGTATCCCCGGCAGCTTTTTCCGGCGCGAGGGACGGCCAACCGAGAAAGCCATTCTCGTCTGCCGCCTCACCGATCGGCCGCTGCGCCCACTTTTCCCCAAGGATATGCGCAACGAGGTCCAGATTGTCCTCACTGCCCTCTCTCACGATCAGGTCCACAACATTGACATCCTGGGCATCATCGGCGCCTCAACGGCACTGACGATCTCCAATGTGCCTTGGGCGGGACCAGTGGCTGCCGTCCGCGTGGGACAGATCAACGGCGAACTGGTCATTAACCCCACTATTCCACAGATGGAAGAGAGCACCCTGGACCTGCGCATGGCCGGCACGTCCGACGCCATTATCATGGTAGAAGCTGGCGCCAGCCAAGTGTCTGAGGCGACCATGATTGAAGCGCTTCAATTCGGACATCAGGCCATGCAGCCGTTAATCGAACTCCAGGAACGGATACGCGCCGAGATTGGCAAACCCAAGTCCGAGTATCCATCTTTCGTCCTGGACGAGGCAGTGCGTCAAAAGGTGACCGAGCGCATTGGTGATCGGCTGGCCCAAGCCGTAGTCGAAACCACGCACGCGGGCAAAGCGGAACGCAACGAGGTCATCGACGCGCTGCGCAACGAGATCGTGGATTCGTTTATGCAGCCAGAGGGTGCTGTGCCCGAGTTCGCTCCGCAAGACGTACGCGCCGTTTTCAACGACGTTTACAAAGCCGCTGTTCGGCAGCGCATCCTGACGGAGCACATCCGGCCTGATGGCCGGGGTATGACCGAAATTCGTCCCTTGTCGGCCGAGGTAGGTCTGTCGCCCCGGACGCACGGCTCCGGTCTTTTCCAGCGCGGTGAGACCCAAGTGTTGACCCTCGCCACCCTGGGCACACCCCGTGAGGAACAGACGTTGGACGGGTTGTATCCCGAAGACAGCAAGCGTTACATTCACCATTACAACTTCCCGCCCTATTCCACCGGCGAGACCTGGTTCCTGCGTGGTCCTAAGCGCCGCGAGATCGGTCACGGCGCGCTGGCCGAGACTGCTCTGCTTCCAATGATCCCTCCCGAGGACGAATTCCCCTATACCATTCGCCTGGTTTCTGAGGCGCTCTCGTCCAATGGCAGCACCTCAATGGCCAGCGTCTGCGGCAGTACCCTGGCGCTGATGGACGCCGGTGTACCCATCACGCGACCGGTCGGCGGCATCGCGATGGGCCTCGTCAGTGATGGCGAACAAGCGGTCATCCTCACCGACATCCAGGGCATGGAAGATCATCTGGGTGACATGGATTTCAAGGTCGCTGGGACGGTGGAAGGTGTCACCGCTTTGCAGATGGACATCAAGATCAAGGGGATCAGCTACCAAGTGCTAAACCAGGCACTGAGTCAAGCACGAGAGGCGCGCCTCAAAATCATCGAGACGATACTGACCGCGATCCCTGAGCCCCGGCCTGAACTCTCACCCTATGCGCCGCGCCTGACCACCATCCACGTCAGCCCTGACAAGATCGGGGCCATTATCGGCCCTGGCGGCAAAACCATTCGGGCCATTCAAGATGAATACAACGTCAAGATTGACGTCGAGGACGATGGCACCGTCTTTATCGCCGCCATCGAGGGGGCAGGCGCCGAGCGGGCACTGGAAAAGATTGAAGCCCTGACCAAAGAAGCCGAACTGGGCGAAATCTATACTGGCAAAGTAGTACGTACCACCGATTTCGGCGCTTTTGTCGAAATCTTGCCTGGCACGGACGGTATGGTCCACATCTCTCAACTGGCCGACTTTCACGCCGAGCGGGTAGAAGATGTAGTAAAGGTTGGCGATGAAGTCATGGTTATGGTCACGAATATCAGCCCCGATGGCAAGATTCGCCTGTCACGCCAAGCCGTGCTAGAGAGCTGGACTCTGCAGGAGGCGCGTGAACACGACCGGCCCAGAAGCAGCAGTCACGGTAATCGCAGCCGACGTCCGCGTCGGCGCTAGGCTACCCTGGTAAGTAAATCCACCGGATATGGACGAATTGGCACGCTGGGATAACGAACACATAGAACCATCAGAAGCACATTTGGTTCCCACAGGCGACGATGCAACGCCTCCGCCGTTTTGGCGCGGGTCGCTCCAGGCCATACGCGCCCTGCTGGAAACCATTATCCCAGCGTTGCTGATTGCCATTGGAATCAACTTGTTCCTGGCACAGGCCACCCAGGTACAAGGTCAAAGCATGGAGCCCAATCTACACACAGCGCAACGCCTGGTGGTGGAAAAGATCACTTATCGCTTTCACGGTCCACGCCGAGGCGACATCGTCGTGATCGACCTTCCAGAGGCCGGGTCCGACCTGCTCATCAAACGGGTCATCGGGCTTCCGGGCGAGACAATCTCCAGCAAGGATGGCCAAGTTTTCGTTAACGGAGAGCCCTTAGAGGAGCCCTATGTCCTCAACCCTGGCGGGCGAGACATAGCAGAGCAGATCATACCGCCCTTGCACGTCTTCGTGATGGGCGACAATCGCCGGTTCTCTAACGACTCGCGCAACTTTGGCCCCGTGCCCATTGACCAAGTCATCGGGCACGCGTGGTTTTCGTATTGGCCCCTCGAACAATGGGGACCGATTGACTGATCAGAGAGGCCTACACGGCCACACCTAGAATAATCCAGACACAATAAGCACAGGCTTTCAACTACAATCTGTGCTTATCTGTTAGCACCATCAGGATTACAGAGCAAAATGGAAAAACGCTGGTCGCCCACTACCAAGCGCCTGGTTGTCGTTGGCGGCGTCATCGCCGTCTTTTTACTCGCCAGCCGTGTCAGCCGTGTGTTGTCCCCTATTATCATCTCGTTGGTCCTGGCTTACATCCTCTCACCCATCGCCTCGTTTCTGTCAACCCGCTTGCGCATAAGCCGTACATTAGCAGTCTTTTTCATTTATCTGATCTTGATCGCCATCATCCTGACTGCACCGGCGTTGCTCATTCCATCGCTCATCACGCAGATTGAAGAGTTTGTCGAAACAACACCACAGCTTGTCCAGGAAATTGGCGAGTTCATCCAACAGCCCCTGATCTTTGGTGATTTTCAACTTGACGTGCGAGACATCTACGAGCAAATCAGCAATTCCTTACAAGGGATCCTTTCGTCCGCGGCCTCGCAGGCAATCAACATTCTGTCCAACATCGCTTCGATGCTCCTGTGGACGGTCTTTATCCTCGTCTCCTCATTTTACCTGGTCAAAGACCAGGCGCTCATCGTCAAATACTTGGAAGGTGTTTTCCCGCCCTCTTACCATCCTGATGTCCGGAAGCTGCGAATTCGTATTGCTGTCACGTGGAATGCCTTCTTGCGGGGGCAGATAATCCTGTGCCTGACGATGGGAGCGGTCGTTGGGATAACGATGGCCCTCATTGGCCTGCCTAACGCCTGGTTTATCGGTCTGCTTTTTGGTGTATTAGAGTTTATTCCCAATCTTGGCCCAACCATTGCCACGGTGCCAACGGTGATAGTCGCTTTCTTTCAAGGTTCTACCCTGTTGAACATCAGCAACGGCTGGTTTGCAGTGCTGGTCATCATAATAAACTCTGCCCTGCAACAGTTGGAAAACAATTTTTTGGTCCCGCGTATCCTGGGGCAAAGTCTGAATCTGCATCCCCTCGTGGTGTTGACCGCAGCGCTAATCGGCGCCGAATTAGGCGGCATACTGGGCATTCTGTTGGCTGCGCCGATCATCGCGACTCTACGCGTGCTCGCCGAATACGTGTATGCCCGGTTGCTGGACATGCCACCCTTCCCGGAGGAGACCGTCCAGGAGCTAGAGACAGTGGAGCCGGCCCGAGAGACAGTGGAGGCAGCCCCTGTCCAAGCGGACGAACAGCCGTCGCATATACCACAACCAGTCGCGACGACAGAAGGCAAGCAAGTAGAGTGATTATCGGGGCTTGCACGGTCGAGTTATACCTGCCAGGGAATAGATCGTTAAAGGAAAAGCGCGGCAATCTCAAACCGCTTCTCTTGCGCCTGCGCAAAGAGTTCAACCTGGCAACGGCCGAAGTAGACCACCAGGATGTGTGGCAGTCAGCCCGCATCGTATTGGTCACGGTCTCAACAGATGCCGGTCACGTACAAAGGTTGCTGGAGCGAGCGGTCCGCTGGATCGAAAACAAACGACCCGATCTGAACGTGGTAGATTGGCAGATCGAGGTTTTTTGATCCCTAGCTCAACATCCCCATCAACTGCCCCATAGTCTCTGCCAAGGGCGATGACGGTTGCGCCCAAGACAAAGGCTTCCCCTGACGTAAGGCCGCCACCTGGGCTGGGTCATAGGGAACCTTGAGCGTGATGGGACGACGCAGTGCTTTCTCGATGGTCGCCTCGGGTAAACCAGGCTGTGGGGAGATGTGATTCAAGACCACCATCAGCTTTTCCTGCACCTCATCCATCACTCTAAGCATCGCCACTGCCGCTTGGATCGCCCCCACTTCAGGCGTGAGAATCAGTACGATACGATCAGAGACATCTAACGCCGCAGCGGCGACCACGTCAAGCAAAGGCGGTATATCAACGACGACAAAGTCAAAACGGCTTGCAAGCCCCCCCAGCGCGCCTTCGACGAGAGACGCGGAGAGAGTGCCGGCAAAGGTCGGTTCGAAAGGAGCCGCCAGTAACTGCAGTCCCGAAGGATGAGTCGTAAGCAAGCCGACCAAGTCATTGGGGGACGGGTTGACGCCCAGGCCCGGTAGCGCTGCCCAGGTCTGTTGCGCACTCAGCCGCAAATGAAGCGCTCCCTGACCCGATGCGGGGCTCAGATCTACCAGGCATACCGGCGTAGCGTCCGCATCAGCTTGCCCCTGGGACGCAGCCCGCAGAACCCGGACGCCAACGAGAGCCAGGTTAACGGCCAGTGTCGTGACGCCCACACCTCCGCGCAGGCTCAACAAACTGACCACCTTGCCCCCATCACCGCCAGCGCCTGGTTTCACGCGCAGCGCCAGTAATTCGTCCACTTTTTCCAATAGTGCCTGAGGAGTAACCGGCTTAGCCAT
>CBFDAD010000026.1:0-11212 GCA_965602705.1 uncultured bacterium | reverse complement strand
CAGCAATCGACTGGCTCTCTGCGTACGCGGCCAGCGCTTTGTCCAGGTCACCGGTGTCAACGTGGACGTCGCCGATGCCGGCCAGGGCAAAGGCCTCCATGCGCAGGACGCCATTGCGTCGCGCTTCGTAAAGAGCGCGCTCATAAGCCTCCTGGGCCTGATCATATGCTCCGCGAAAGCTGTGAATCACGCCCAGGTTGTTCAACGTGACCGCGACGAGCCCAGGGTTGCCAATGGATTCCCACAGTGCAAGTGCTCGTTCGAACTGGATTTGTGCGCGGGTCAGATTACCGCTTTCAATCAGGTTAGTTCCCAAAGCATCATGGACGACAGCCCGATTGTAAGGCAAATCGTCCTGGTCGTACTGCTGCAGCGCCTGGCGCAGATAGACATTGCCCTGCGCCAAATCGCCTAGCCGGGAACTGACGATACCCGCTTCGCACAGGGCCGAAGCATAGATGTCAGGTGAGAGCTGTGTCCCACCGTCGATCAGGTCGAGCAGTTGTCGCAACACGTCCATGCTGGACCGGAGATGACCCTGCAACCTTAAAGCCACGGCCTTGTCGTGCAAGGCTCGTGCGGCCAGCGAATCGTCGCCGGCCCGCGAAAAACCATCGAAGGCACGTTCATAGAATTCCAGTGCCTGCTCGGGGGCGCCCGTCTCAACCGATACGCGCCCCTTCAACCAGGTCAAATGAGGGTAGAGTGGATCCAAGTCATCGGGGAGCATGCCCAGCCACTGCCCCAAGGTCTGCCAACGACCGGCGCTGCGAATTTCGTCGTGCACCCCAATCACCAGCTCCGCCGCTCTTTGGGGAGCGTCGCCTTTGAGATAATGCTGCAGGGCCTGATCCCATTGCCCACGCGCCTGCATCAACGTCCCAACGCGCAAATGAAGCTGCCGGAACTGACCAGGGTCCTGTCGCTCGAGCCGATCCAACAGAAATTCACGAAAGAGGTGATGATAACGATACCACGTCTGCCCATCCCGAGGGATGTTGACCAGGAACAGGTTCTGCTGCTCGATGTAAACCAGCATTTCGGACGAGTCTTGGCGCTCGCGCAGCACGTTGCACAACTCGGCGCTCATCTCGCTGAGGACGGCCGTCTCCTCCAGAAAGTGGCGCACTGCCGAGGGCTGCCGAGCCAGTACTTCGTTGGCCAGGTAATCATACAGACGTTGGCGTCCCCCGCGCCCTGGCGCCATCGCCGTGAGCAGTCCCTGCTCCATCTGCTGTGCCGTCAGTAGAATGCCCGTGATCCAGCCCTCGGACTCGTGGGCCAACAAGTGCGCAGCTTCCTCTGAGATTTCTTTGCCAAAATTCTGCGCGATGAGCGCCTGCACCTCAGCGGGGGTGAAGCGAAGCTGGTTCACGCCCAATGCGGCGACCTGGCGTTGCGCCGCCAACAACGCTAGCCCTCGCGGAGTCAGCGTCGGCTCAGTCCGACTCGAGATAATGACCTGGCAGTGCTCCGGCAGGTGCGTGAGAACCCGGTCCATGAGTTGGTTGATGGTAGCACTGTCGTTGACCAGATGGTAATCGTCAAGCACAATCAAAAAATAGTCAGTGGTAGCCCGCTGCATCTCGTTGACCAGGGCTGTGACCAGCCGGTTCAACTGAGCATCGCTCCACCCCGTCCACTGCCCCGGGGGTAAATCGGGCTGAAAGTCGGGAAAACAGCGACGCACGCTGGCCAGCAAGTAATCGAGAAAAGCGACCGGGTCCCGGTCTGCCTCGTCCAACGAGAGCCAGCAGATGGGGATATCAAGGTCTTGGGTATAGTCAACCAGTAACGTTGTCTTACCGTAGCCGGCCGGCGCACTAAGGAGCAGCAGCTTGTCGGCGATGTGCGCGTGCATGAACTCGAGCAAACGCGAGCGCTGCAATAAATCTGTCCGGCGGCGGGGCGGATAGAGCTTGGTTTCAATCAACAGGGTCTCGTCAGCCATAATTTTATTATAGCACAAGTTTGCCTTTGGTAAGCACTTTGGTAAGCGCTTGCCTGTATACTTAATACCGTGAAACTTTATACTTTCAAGAACCTTAGGAGAACCTACAATGCGCCATAAACTGATCGAGTTCAACAGCCGCTACGGAAACCCGCAGACTTTGCGCCTAGTTTACATCCTGTTGGTCCTTTTAGCTATGGCCGTAGCGGGTGGCGCTCCCGCCGCCTATCCAACAGGCACGAATTGACATTGTGATATCCCGACCGTGCCATTCATTCTTGCCGCTTTGCTCAGCGGGATCGTTGCCCTTCTGCGCGGTGGGCGTCCTAACAACCTCGTCAGTTTATCCATTCGCTGGTCAGCCTTGCCACTGCTGGCCTTGAGTTTGCAGATCATTGTGATTTACGGCCCGGCCAGAACCGCAGCCCGACCCTATAGCTTGCCAGCGTTGCTGATTCTGGCCTCCTATGGACTCCTGTTGACCACAGCGTTGGTCAATCAGCGATTGCCCGGTATGGCCTGGCTGGGACTGGGTGCGGCTCTCAACTTTTTGGTCATACTCGTCAATGGTGGCTGGATGCCAGTGACAGCCGAGCTGCTGGCAAAGGCGGGTTTTATTGACACGCCGTCGGCCGTAGCAACAGGTCAAAGGGTACTGTTTACTAAAGATGTGATTATGGTCAACCAGCAAATTCACCTGCGTTGGTTGTCCGATGTGTTGGTGATTCCCCGAGCCGGACTGCTTTCGGCGGTGTTCAGCGGGGGGGACGTCTTAATGGTCGTCGGTCTGTTTCATCTAATACAAGTCGGTATGATGAATCAGACTGAGCAATCTTTAAGGCACTGAGTGTGTCGCCCGGCCTGGAATCAACTTTGCAACAACGAAAAGGAAAGGCTGAGTAAACATGAACAAAGTGCTGATTGTAGACGACGATCCAGATATACGCACCTTGTACGGGCTGCTCCTCCGAAGGGAAGGTTTTGAAGTGATCGAGGCTGGAAGCGGTCAGGAGGCCTTATCCAAGGTCAAAACAGAGACACCAACCCTGGTTCTGCTCGATGTTATGATGCCCGGAATGAATGGATATGAGGTCTGCCACCGAATCAAGTCTGACCCACAGACAGCCGATCTGCCTATCCTCATGATCTCGGGCAAGACCTCGGTTGCCGACCGCAAGAATGGTATGTCGGTTGGGGCTGACGACTTTCTAGTCAAGACAATTGGACCGCGAGGTCTGATCTCTCGTGTCAAGGATCTCCTGTCGCCCGCTTTACCCTGTGACGGTGCTGCGTCGATCTCTGTATCCGGAGTTTAACTCGCCCCGAAACTTTCGCGAATCTGGAAATAGCCAAGGTGGCACCACCTCGGCCTTTTTTGAGTGGTAAAAAAAAGGTAACCGCTGGTATTACTACGATGGCCCGTAAACCACTGATCCATTAGAAAACAGGGCAGGGCCAGTGCCCCGCCCTGTTCTTTTACCCGCGAGAGGCTTTTTCAAAGCCCTCCGTCTCTATTTGATCCTGACGGTGAAAGAGGCGTAGACAAAACCGCCGTTATTCTTTTCGACCTTGAGTTGGAAGACGGTATTAGAGCTGATCGTCACCTCTTTTGAGCCGTGCCCTCCTACGGCCTCCTCACCGCCGCCCACCCGCACGAACCGAACCGTCTTGGCACATTCCACGTCCCAAAATATGCTAAAGGGTTTGTTGGCCGCGACTTCATAGGTAGTGGAGACAAAACGCTGAATCACCGGGTCGCCGCAGCCACCACCGCTGACGTTGATCGTCAACTGGCGCTGCTCCTGACTATTGTCTGGCTTGACCACCGTCGCTTCGTAAGTCGTTGTGACGCTGGGGCAGACCTGGCGGGTGCCAGTTCCGGGCACACCCTCTTTGTCATAGCCGGCACCAAACGAGATATAAAGCGCCTTGATGCCGCTAAAATCCCAGCGCAACGTGGTGCACTGACCGGCAGCGAGGTTGGTGCTATCGGCGCGCAAGCCCGTTGCCGGCGTAGAGGTCGCAACGGGGGTTGGCGTTGCCGTAGGTGGGACGGGGGTGTTGGTTGCCGGTGGCGGCGGGGCACTGGCCACCGGCACGTTGTATGCCTGCGCGTTGGCCGTCACGATTAGGTTGGCGATCCAGGCCGTACCGCCCTGGAAGCCAATCTGCCACCAGGAGTTGTCAGTGTTACGTCCTGTGACAATGGCGCTGCCTCCCTCTTGAAGTGCACCTAGAACAGGATAATTGGTGCCGGGGCCACTTCGCACGTTGGCATTGGTATTCGCCGTCACCAGCGGTTGCTCCGGCGTCGGAGAAGCCGGCACCGGCGACGGTTCCACTGGCACAGGCGTTTCTGCGGGTCCCGATGGGGCAGTAGGCATTTCCGTCGGATTGATAGGTGCCCCTGGCAACTGCACATTCACCGCCACGATGGGCGACGCGCCCATCTGTCCCATCACATCGTAGACGCGGGCTTGCAAGGTGTGCTGCCCAACAATAGAGGCTGACCAAGCAAAAACCTCACGCATAGTGGTGAGCGATGAACCGCCTGGCGTGACCCGGCTCTCCACCAAAGAATTATCTATGTACAACTCGATGCGCGATACGGCTTGGTCATCGCTGGCGACGACTTCTATCTGAACCGCCTGCCCAGCCTCGATCAGTGCCTGGTTGGGCGGTTGGTTGATCAAAGCGGTCGGCGGTTGAGTATCTGACGCCGCGGTGGGCTCAGCCTGATCATCCCCGCCGCAGCCCACGGGCAAAGCCAGTAAAAGAACCAATGCACCAAGAACCAGTAGATGTCGCTTGAATCGTGCCATTCTTTCTCCTCCCTTTACTCGACAAACGGTACCCCACCCTACGTCTAACCTGCGGCCAAAATCCTGCCGACTAACTGACTGCCTAGAATCGCCAGCCCGTCGGTGACCATGTAGTGATATGCGTTGGCATCAAACAGAATAGACGCCCGTGAGGGACAATCCTCATCACCCAGCCAATAGATGGCGGCCATATCTATGCGTGGGAGCACGCGTAAGACAAAGCCAGCATCACCCAAATCGAGCCGTACCCCACCCAGGGCACAACAGGCAGCGACGAAACCATCAACGTCGAGCCCCCAGCGCTGGGTCAGCCGGTTGGGGGCATAGCCCTGGAATGCACGATGGTAAAAACCACCGTTGGGCAACTCACGGAAGCTGATCCAACGATCGGCCGAGGGTGCGCCGTCGGCCGTCTGCAAATAAGTTAGAATCAGGCTCTGGAAGAAAGAAGAAACCTCCTTCCCATCCGCTTTGCGCACCACGAAACTCGCCAATTCAACCTCATAGGGTTGAAAGAGCATCTCTAGATGTAGCCGGCCCCCTTGCAACGCCACGCCGCTGCGCCAGGCGATCTCTTGAGGCGGAATCTGCTTAAGCGTCTCCCGGATCTCTGCCACTTTGGGCGCTAGCTTGTCTACCCAGCCGTCAACTGACAGCCGACCTTGGTGATCTCGCAACATCTCTCCTCACCTCTAATTGAAAGCGCACACCGTCAGATGTGCAAGCATCCGTGTTCAGCACAGATCTCAAACCGCAACCTTTTCAGCCACGGTCAGGAAACGTGCCGAAGGTCACGCGTTGCTTCAACCCCTTGCTTAGAGTTCAGTCAACACGGCCCGAAGTTGTTCGACGGCCCAGTCCAGCTCAGGACGCTCGATGACCAACGGCGGAGCCAAACGGATGACGTGGTCGTGCGTCTCTTTGCACAGCATCCCTCGCTCGGCCAATGCCTCGCAGAAACGCCGGGCGCCACCGGCCTCGGGTTTGAGTTCAACGCCGACGAACAGTCCCCGCCCACGTATCTCCTTGACGTAGGGGCTCTCAATAGTACACAAGTTGTCGAGCAAATAGCCACCTTGAATCGCCGAACGCTCAATCAAGCTTTCTTCGACCAGCACCTTGAGTGCCTCGCGGGCTACGGCGCAAGCCAGCGGGTTGCCGCCAAAAGTGCTGCCGTGGTCGCCCGGTCGGAAAACGCCCAGCACCTCGCGCTCTGACAGCACCGCCGACACTGGATATAGCCCGCCCGAAAGCGCCTTGCCGATGATGGTGACATCAGCCCGAACGCCTTCATACTCACTGGCGAATAGCTTGCCGGATCGGCCTAATCCGGACTGAATCTCGTCGGTGATCAAGAGCACGCTATGCTGGTGACACAGTTCCACCGCCCGCTTGAGGTAGCCATCGGGGGGAATGCGGACGCCGCTCTCTCCCTGAATCGGCTCAACCATGAAAGCAATGACGTTTTCGCCGTGTTCCTCCAGCGCTGCTTCCAGTGCCTCGGCGTCGCCATAGGGAACAGTGACGAAGCCGGGTGTAAAAGGCCCAAAGCCCTCACGATACTGGGGCTCGGTGGAAAAGCTGACGACGGTGACGGTACGCCCGTGGAAATTGTCCTCACAGACGATGATCTGGGCCTGGCCTTCTGGCACCCCCTTTACGGTGTATCCCCATTTACGTGCGGCTTTGATCGCCGTCTCGACCGCCCCGGTGCCCGAGTTCATGGGTAGAGCCATTTCGTAGCCGGTCAGCTCGCACAGTTCTTGGTACAGCAATGGAAGCTGATCGTTGCGAAAGGCACGGGAGGTCAGTGTGAGGCGCTGGGCTTGCTCGATCATCGCCCGGACGATACGCGGGTGACAATGCCCCTGGTTCACAGCCGAGTAAGCGCTGAGACAATCCAGATACTTTTTGCCGTCTACGTCCCACACCCACACGCCTTCGCCGCGCGTGATGACCACGTCCAGCGGTTTATAGTTGTGAGCGCCATAGCACTCTTCCAGCTCAATGTAATCTTGAGTGTTCACTTTCTTCTCCAAGTAGTAGGATTTTGAAACGGAATACCATATGCCGCTATTATAGCCAATGCCCCACTCATAGCGACAGTGACGTTCTTCCTAATTTTGTCACCTCTTACCGCGCAACCGTCCTTGCCACTGATTCAACAGGACCAATGCCCGCACCGGCGTCATATTAGCGACATCTGCCTGGAACAACTCGCGCACGACCTCGCGCAACGTTGCGTCGCCGGCAGGCAGCAATAGTTCCTCCCCAAGTAGATACGCTGTCTGCGTCTCCTTCAAGAGACCGGAAACCATTAAAGGTCTGCGCTCGCCAAGTTTCCCTGCTGTTCCCCCTTCCTTTTCGAGGGCCGTCCTCACCAGTCCTGCTCGGGCTACCACACTCGCCGGCAGGCCGGCCAACCGGGCGACGTAAATTCCATAGCTACGGTCGGCTCCGCCGGGAACCACACGCCGCAAAAAAATCACGTCGTTACCCTGCTCTTTTACGGCTAACGTATAATTTTTCGCGCCGTCCAAGCCCTCGACCAGCTCTGTCAGTTCATGATAATGAGTGGCAAAGAGAACGCGCGCGCCGACCTGGTCATGCAGGTGCTCACCCACCGCCCAGGCCAGACCAACACCGTCGTAAGTGCTGGTCCCACGCCCGACCTCGTCGAGCACGATCAGGCTGCGGGGGGTAGCATGACGCAGGATATAGGCGGTCTCGCTCATTTCAACCAGAAAAGTGCTGCGCCCCTGGGTGATGTCGTCACTGGCGCCAGCGCGCACAAAAATACGATCTACCAGGCCGACGTGTACTGAAGACGCCGGGCAGAAGCTGCCGATCTGTGCCATCAAAACGATTAGCGCCACCTGCCGTATATAAACGCTCTTGCCCGCCATGTTGGGACCGGTGACTATAAGTAAACGGTCCTCTTCCCGATTCATGTGAACATCGTTAGGCACAAAGCGCTCACCGTCAGGCAACAGGCGCTCCACGACGGGATGACGACCCTCGCAAATTTCGATCTCGTCACCGTCGTCTACGACCGGCCGTACGTAGCTATGCCGGGCAGCGGCCTCTGACAACGATGCCAGTGCATCTAACTCGGCCAGAGCACGGGCGACCTGACGCAGGCCGGTGGCGTGTTCGGCGACCCGGTGACGTACGTCCACGAATAAATCGTACTCCAGCTCTTTGGCCCGATCCTCAGCGGCCAGGATTTCAGCCTCTTTCACCTTGAGTTGGGGGGTGATGAAACGTTCAGCGTGCGTGATGGTCGCCCGCCGCTCATAGTCCTCGGGAACGTGCTTCAAGTTGCTCCTGGTGACCTCGATGAAAAAGCCAAACACCTCGTTGTACTTGATGCGCAGGTTTTTAATACCGGTCCGCTCCCGCTCTGCAGATTCGTACCCGGCCAGCCAATCGCGGCCCGCACCAGCGACGGCACGCAGTTCATCCAGCTCAGGAGAATAACCTGGGCGAATCAACCCGCCTTCTTTGACCAACACGGGCGGGCGGGCGACTATGGCACGATCGATGAGAACCAATAACTCGTTGTACTCATCCATGTGCCCCAATGCACGCAAACGAGCCGACCTGGCATCAGAAAGCAGCGCATTGATCTTGGGAAGCCGCTGCAATGTCCTTTTGAGAGCAACCAGGTCACGGCCGTTGGCGTTACCAAAGCCGATCCGTCCGATCAATCGCTCCACGTCGTGCAGACCGTCAACAAGTCGACGCAGGTCGGCGCGTAGGAAGGCATCCCCACTCTTCCCTCCCACCAACTCCTCCACGGCATCTAGACGGTCGTGGATCGTTTCCAGGCTCAGCAAAGGTTGATTGATCCAACGCCGCAACATACGGGCACCCATGGCGGTGAGGGTGTAGTCGAGCACACCCAAGAGGCTGGCTTGCACACGTCCGTCGCGCAGGGTGCGGGTCAACTCCAGGTTGCGGCGGGTGACGCTATCCAGATGCATATGAGTCGCCAAGCTATACGTGGTCAGGCAGCGCAGATGGGCCAAACCACAACTCGCTGGTTCGCCCGTGGAGCCAGCCGGCTGGTTGGTTTGCAGATAAGCCAGGATGGCGCCAGCGGCGGCGGTGCCCAGCGGGAGGTTAGTGCAGCCAAAAGCCTCCAATGAAGCGACATCCAGATGACGGCGCAAGCGACCGGCGCCGCTCCCAGGCGTAAACTCTGCATCGGCCAAGGTCGAGAGCCGGGACGGACGCACGCTGCTCAGCACCTCAACCAGGGATTCATCATCCTCGAGGCCGACCGGCAGCAACAATTCACTGGGCTGGAGCCGGTCAAGTTCCTCCAACAATGCCGGCAGGTCAGCGGCCTCAGTGGCGGCAAACTCGCCGGTCGAGAGTTCGACGAAGGCCAGACCGTAGCCTGTTTCGCCCGGTGCAAGCGCCGCCAGATAATTCTCTGCCTTTTGTTGGAGCAACGCCTCCTCGACCACAGTGCCCGGCGTGATGACCCGCACCACGTCCCGCTTGACCAGGCCCTTGGCCTTGCGAGCGTCCTCCAACTGCTCGACCAGCGCCACCTTGTGCCCGCGCTCAATCAGGCGAGCGATGTAGCTGGTCACAGTACGGTAAGGCACGCCGCACATAGGTAGGCGTACCTGCTTGGAAAAGCGACGTGAGGTCAATACCAGATCCAGTTCGCGGGAGGCCGTCCGGGCGTCTTCCTCAAACAGCTCATAAAAGTCGCCCAGGCGATACAGCACCAAAGCGTCAGGATAACGCGCCTTGATCTGGCGGTACTGGCGCAACATTGGAGTTTCGCGTGGCATCTCTACCTCCCAGCGCAATCAGCCAGGTTCTCCAGCGCTACGGCGGCGTTGCGCTGCAGTCCTCTGCGCTTGACCCGCTTGATGGGACTAGCCCCGAAACGCCGACTGAATGCCTCGTCGTCCAGCGTGAGCAATTCGGTCAGTTCCAGCGCGGGCAGGCCAGGACGGGGCTGAAAGGCAGGCTCTGGGGTGGGCTGAGCAAAGCGATTCCAGGGACACACCTCTTGACAAACATCACAACCAAAGACCCAGTTGCCCACGTGCGAACGCAACTGCGCTGGAATACTCTCGCTCCTGAGTTCAATGGTCAGGTAAGAGATACAACGCGAGGCGTCGAGAGTCCGGCCGGGCAAGATGCAGTGGGTAGGACAAGCCTCGATACAACGGGTGCACGTGCCGCAATAGTCGGCACCGAACGGAAGATCGTATTCCAGCTCAAGATCGAGTAGCAATTCGCCCAGGAACAACCAGGACCCAAGCTGAGGGTTGATGAGCATCGTGTTCTTGCCAAACCAGCCCAGTCCAGCACGGACGGCCAGTTCGCGTTCCAGCAGAGGTCCAGTGTCCACGTAGCGCCGGTGAGTGATCGGAAACCCCACTTTGGCTTCGACAAAAGAGACCAGCTTGTCCAGGCGTGCCCACATCAGGTTATGATAATCATCGCCCCAGGCGTAGCGAGCGACGCGCCCCCACCGGCCGTCGGCGAGTACCTCGACCGAACCTTGATAGTAGTTCAGCCCGACCACGACGACCGAACAAGCCTCGGGCATAATCCGCCGTGGGTCACGCCGCTTGGCGATGGCATCAGGCCGGGCCAGATAAGCCATCTCACCGGCGTAGCCTTGAGCCAGCCAGTCCTCGTAAAATCCACCATGGTCGCTAGGCACGACTGGCGCTACGCCCACCAGGTCAAAACCAAGCGCACGGGCCGCATCTTTGATACTTTGGGTCAGGCTCCTTTCACCCACGAATCGCAGTATAGTGCAAGGGTCAGTCGGTGTCAAACACAAAGCGCCCAGCGTGACTCGCCCTCCCTCATTCGCCATTTTTACACGTCCCTCTTCCGTGTTTCTTGACAGTCCCTACCCCCCAGTGTACAATTTCTCAATCTTCACCAAACAACGAATACTCAGCAAAGGCGGCTCTTGTGCATCGTCCCGCATCTCCCCTGCCAGCGCGCTGACATAGAGCACCGAGGGGTGACCTGCTCTGCTGGAAAATCGTGGTCTGGTGAGCTAAAGAGTGAGGACAACATGCGTGAAAAACTGTACAACTACGGTGGACAAGCTGTCATGGAAGGCGTGATGATGCGTGGGTCACAGTCATTGGCTGTAGCCGTGCGCAATCCAGAAGGAGAGATCGTGACCCGTGTTGAGCCGGTCAACCAGACACTCTACAACGGGCCTATCAGCCGCATCCCGTTCCTGCGTGGCCTGACGAGCCTTTGGGACGCTCTAGGGCTAGGGATGCGCAGCCTGATGTTTTCGGCCGACGTGGCGTTGGGCGAAGAGGAAGAAACCAGCTTTAGCGGGCCATTGGCCTGGGGGACGGTGGCTGTTTCGCTGGCCTTTGGTGTCGCGCTGTTCTTTGTACTACCGTTACTGGTGTTGGGTCTGGTAGACGACTGG
>CBFDAD010000025.1:0-11227 GCA_965602705.1 uncultured bacterium | reverse complement strand
GCCTCGCGGGCGATGGCGACGGCCTCGTCGAGAATGTCAGCGAGGTTTTGCATGTTTGGATCGCTCCCGTTCGTGGTGCAAGGGAACAGAGTGTGACGGCTAAGGAGCAGTCGCGTCGTCAAAAAAGAGGCTGTGCCACTCTTTGGGAATGGAGGAAGACGTGTCACCGGGGGGGGAGAGGCTTTCTGCTGACTCAGTCTGCTGGGGTGGCTCTGTTATGACTGGGACGATAGCTACCTCGTCGGTTAACGTCATGCGCGCCTCGACCCTGGCCCACTGTTCGACGTAGGCATCGCTGTTGACGTATTCTAGCTGTTCCTGCAGCCCCTCTTGTTCTGCTTGCACGGCGGTCAATTCTTGTTCTAACTCGGCTTCTTTCTGGTGCATGCGCCGGATGTCTCCCATACGCCGGTTAACATCCGCTATCAAAGGCACGACGAGGATCAGCGCAGCGATGAGAAGGAACTGCCAGCCTCTAGACTCGCGTAGCTTTTCGATCACAGCATGCTCCTTGAAAAAGAGCCCCAAACTCGCGCCGAGTTTGGGGCTTTTGAGGTGCCGAAGGTGGGATTTGAACCCACACGAGCTAATGCCCACTGCGCCCTGAACGCAGCGCGTCTGCCAGTTCCGCCACTTCGGCTCGCGCTTTATTGTACACAAAGTGGGCGATTTGTCAAGGCGTGTCCGGACCGAGCCCCTCGGCCGAGGCGTCGCTGCGGATGACGCGTTTCAGGCGCACGTACCAGTCAGCTATACCCAGAAAGCGGTCGCCAGGCTGGACGATCGGGCCGACCCGCACGCCGCGCACGTACTTGTCCACAGCGTAGGTGTAAACCGGGTGGTAAAGTAGAATCGCCGGGACGTCCTGGGCAAAGATTTGCTGGAATTCGTAGTACAGCTCTTTGCGTGCTTCCTGGTCGGGTGTGAGGCGGGCCGTCTCTAATATCTCACTGGCATCGCGGCTGTCATAGCCAGCATAGTTCTGCAATGGCGGCTCGATCTGGGTTTGGTGCCAAAAGGGGTAGGGGTCTGGGTCGCCGGACAATGTGTAATCGAGTTCGACCAACGCCGCCTGGTAGTGACGGGGGGTCAGGCGTTCGCTCAAAAGACCGGTGGGGACCGGTTCGACGTTGGCCTGGATGCCGACGAGCGCCCATTGCCGGGCGACTTCTTGAGCGACGGCGATGCGCGATGGATCATCGGCGACCAGGAGTGAGAGAGACATGGAGCGTCCTTCTTTGAACCACGCGCTGACGGTTGGCGTGATCGCCCCGGTGTCGCTGACCTCCGCCGATGCGGCGACGCCTGTCGGTTGCCAGCCCGCTTCTTCTAACAACGCCGTGGCTCGTTGCGGATCGTATGCGTACATGGGGACGTCAGGGTCGTAAGCCCAGGAGTCAGGCAGGACGGGACTGTGGGCGACGACGGCCTGTCCGTCTAGAACGTTGTCGATCAACGCCTGACGATCGAGGGCGTACAGCAGCGCCTGGCGCACCTCGCTCTCGGCCAGGAAAGGGGCCGTATCACTGGCCAGGTTCAGAAAAATCAGCGAGTACTTGGGCAAAGCTGAGGTGAACAATTGTAGATTGGAGTTGCTCTGGGCGTCGGCCAGGTTCTCGGGAGCGACGCGGCCAATCCCCTGCACCTGTTCGTCCAGGTAGGCCTGATAAACCGCCTGGTAGCTGGGATAGAACTTGAATTGGATACGGGGGATGAGCGGCCTGCGATCAAAGTAGAACGGGTTGGCGTCGAGGATGATGTGTGATATCCGACCGGTGTCGGTCATGACCTCACCCATACTATAGATGCCCGTGCCCACTGGTTGCAAGTTGAAGGGGTGGTTGGGCAGTTCGCTGGCCGGGACGTCTTGTAACAGGTGGCTGGGCAAGATGCCGACGGTCGTATAGTCAATAAAGGGCGCAAAGGGCTGCGCCAGTTCAAAGCGGACCGTCCGGTCGTCAATCTTGGTCACGGTTACCGTGCGCCACAGCTCTCCCCAGTCGGGTCGCCCCGGAAAGTTGGGGTCCTGGAGCAACTTGATGGTGAAAATCACGTCGTCGGCGGTAAAGGGCGTCCGGTCGTGCCAACGGACGCCGGAGCGCAGGTGGAAGGTGTAGGTTAACCCGTCGGACGAGACTGCCCAGTTCTGTGCCAGGTCGGGCACCACGACGCCGTGGTGGTCCAAACGGGTCAATCCGTTAAAGACCAGGGCACACAGGTCACCGTCCACCTCATAGGTCTGAGATAGCAAGGGATTGATGAACTGCGGTGTGCCGGCCAGCCCTTCGACGTACGTGCCACCACTGCCTCCTACCCACACAGTGGTAAAGTTCCACGCCACGTAGACCAGCAGCGTAATGAGCAGTCCAATTCCTGCCAGAACCAGCAGGATTTGCCAGCGAATATGTCTAATCACCGGGATGTGTGCCCGCGCAGGAGTGAATTAAGCGGCAACGATCACGTTTAGGAGAGCGACGATGAAAAACGCCAGGGCTACCCCAATCGTCACGTTGAATATGATCTTGTCCACACCACGACGTGTCGTGTGTATGCCACTATCGTCGCCGCCAAAGGGGCTTCCCAAGCCGCCGCTCTTTGTCTGCAACAGGATGAGGACGATCAAGGCGACTGCCATGATGATTTGTATCAGGTTTAGGAACGGACCCAATTTGTGTCTCCTTTGATAAATTCAGGACGTTGTTACGTCACGCGATTATAACACGGCCTGGGGCGTGTGACAAGCTGATCGATGGAACCCGATGGAACCGTTATTCATTGGGGACAAGTCGTTCCGGTGTGTGATCTGGTCGTTTGTCTGATAAGCGCCAGCCGGCAGCCCCCACCAGCCCCCAACCGGCGAGAAACGCACCCAGTCCCCAACCCCAGCCCAGGCTGGCGTCGTAGCTGGTCTCAATTGCGCCACGCACCTGCAAGAACTGCCACAACGCCGGGATCGCGCCCGCCAGCGCCAGGGCCACCAGCAGCCCTCCCACCACCTGAACTGGCAGGCGCTTGCTCAGGGGGGTTGCCAACACGGCCAACGCACCGCCGGTGCCCAAAAAGAACTGCCAGCGGAACTCGGCTAATTGGTAGCCGTTCAGCACTTGAGGATAAGGTGGCAGGAGCGCCGCCATCAGTGCCAGGGCCAGGGCCAGTAACCCCACGCGGTGGGCCAGTTGCTTGGCGAGCCCCCGGGGCGGGTTGGTTTGTTGGTTTGCCAGCAGCGCCAACACCAGGCCGGCGCACCACACCGGCAGATAGAAAAGCTCCCGCGTTGCCGGCGCGCCCGGCAAGAACTTGGCAAACTCGGACAGGTCCCAACCGCTGAGGGCCAGTGCTGCCCCGCGATGTGGCACCCACGCCCCCCACACACCGGTCAGCGCCACGGCCGTGCCTAGCGCTGCTATCCACCAGGACCGGCGGCTCATTGGGCTTCCTCTGCTTCGCTGCGCGCGCCCAGCCGCTCAATCGCTTGTTGGATGGCCGATTCCTCTGCCTGGCGCGCTTCTACGTATTGGGCAATAAAGGGGCTATAGCGCAAGCGCAGCGCTATGGGGGCCACAGCGACGACGTCGTCCACGTCGGCTGTGTCCCGTTCGTCGGCGGCAGCCCGGGCGCGAGCTGCCTGCAGTGTCACGATTTCCGCGCGCAGCGATTGGATTTTCAACTCGCCGACCAATTGCAACGCCATCCGCTCAGCAGCCTCGGTCAACGTCACGCGGGGGAGCCTACTGCGTGCTGTGCGGATCTCGTCCGCGATCTGGAGCGTCGCCTCGGTAAAGCGTGCGGAAAAATCATAGCGGTTGGCAGCAAAGGACTGCACCCGCCGCGTCACTTCCAGCCGTTCATCGACGTCGACGGAGCCACTCACCACCACGCGCAAGCCAAAGCGGTCCATGATCTGCGGGCGCAGGTTGCCTTCTTCAGGGTTCATCGAGCCGATGAGGGTGAGCCGAGCGCGGTAGGTGTTGGTCAAGGGGCCGCGTCGCACGGTGTAATAGCCCTGCGCTGCTGCGTCGAGGATGGCGTTGGCCAGGGCGTCGGCGAGCAAGTTTACCTCGTCTACGTACAGCAGGTTCTGATCGGCGTAGGAGAGAATACCTCGCTCCAGACGGACTTTGTGTTGCTCCAATGCCAGGCGCTCGTTAATGCCACCCACCACGTCCTCCAGGCGGGCGTTTATGGGTAATTCCACCAGGCGCATGCGGTCGGGGGCCGTGAGTGGCTCGCCGCGCGCCAGTTTTTGGGCGCACTGGCGGCAGATGGCATCTGTGCCACCGGCTTCAGCCGCCTCGGGTGTGCATCCCAGGGGGCATTTGCTGCGTTGGACGGTGGGCAATAGCTCGACCAGCCCGCGCACGGCCGTCGTCTTGCCGGTGCCGCGCGGCCCGATGAGTAACACACCGCCGACGTGCGGGTTGATCAGGGCCAGGATGAGAGCGGTTTTCATTTCTCCCTGGCCAACGACAGCCAGAAAGGGGAAGCGCACTGCATCGGCCAGCCCGCGGTCAGGGGTAGGCGCTCTCAGCACCGCTTCAGCCGGGCTGGTGTGTTCCAAGAGCTGTAAAAGTTGTGAGGTTTCTTTTTTGAGTGCCATGTCCTGGCAGAACAGTTATCTCAGATCATATAGCCGCAAGGAGGCGACTTTTTCAGGGACGATATATTGCTGGGCCAAGGCCCAGGGCAGTCGCAATTTCTCAGGTATCTTGAGAACCCAGTGACGAGGCATCAAGAGCGCTCGGGCTGCGTACTGGATTTTTGGAGGGGTAAAGCCCTCTGATCCGCAGTAACCCCGCCCTCGCGTCCAGGCTGAGTGCCCAAGTCGCTCGATCAATTGTTCTGCCAACTGCACACGTTCGTCGCTCGACGCTGTCTTTACGTCACCGGCGTTCTCCGGACGCACGCTGGTCGCCATGGCCTCGATGGGCACCGGTGGTTTGGTCGCGCCATAGCTGTAGATCATCCCATACACCATCTCTTCCAGCATCTCTAGTTCGACTTTGCGCAACCGTTGCTGGGCGGCCAGAATGGGGTTGGCCTCTAGCAGCCGGGGAAGCGGCTCTTCTCCGGCGTCGGGGCGCAGTTCGCTCACTATGTCAAAAACATCAGGTGTTTCTTCAAAGACGTCGACGATTTCGTAGCTAATTCCGGCGAACAGCGGCGCCAAGGGCGCGGTCGCCGGGGGATGAAAATAGGGTCGTCCTAGCGGTGCTCTCCGCTGGCTGCGATAAGGCAGCACGCGCCGGCGTAGCAGTCGCCCGTCCTTACTGATGTACCCCACGTATTCCCCGTCTAGCTTAAAGACCTCATCCCCGTCCAGCCAGGCGACCCAATCGCCCTGCGTGTCAAAAAGGTTTCCCGCGTACTCGATGGCCATCCACTCGCCATCGCTGCGGTAGATGAACCTTGGCTTGGTCATGGTCCTTGCCTCTGCCTAGTAGTCCGACGATGTCATGTTAGACCGCGGAGGACAGACGATTGCGGTGTTATACACGCCCTGGCGCAATGCAGCCGCACTGACGGATATCAGGTCCGTCCACCGAGTTGCTGGTATACCTGTCGTAACTGGCGCGCGGCACGTAGCCACGTGAATTCGGAAGCCCGGGCTAGCCCGCGCTCGATCATTTGTTGGCGTAGTTGGGTGTCTTGCAACACACGTCCCATGGCGTCTGCCAGGACGTAAATGTCGGTTGGGTCCACGGTTAACCCAGCATCGCCTACCACTTCGGGTAGGGAGGAAACGTTGGATGTGATCACCGGTGTGCCACAGGCCAGAGCCTCCAGCGGCGGCAGGCCAAAGCCCTCGTAAAGCGAGGGAAAGACGAACAAGTCGGCGGCGCGGTAGAGGGCTGGCAGGTCCTGGTCGTCGGCGTAGCCGGGAAAGATGACCCGCGTCCGAACACCCAGCCGCGCGACGTCGGCCTTGATGCTGTCAAACAACCAGCCCTGTTTGCCGACGATGACGAGGTTATGATTCACTGGCCTGCTGTCGGTCCACCGCGACACGTCGGCCACCCTGGCAAAGGCGGCGATGAGCCGGCCATAGTTCTTGCGGGGTTGCAGTGTGCCCAGGCTCAAGATAAAGGGTTGGTGCCCCAGTTTGTAGCGGCGGCGGATGCGTTCTTCCTCGCCCCGTGTCGGCTCGGGCGTGAAACGGGGGTCCACGCCGCTGTAGAGCACGGTGATTTTGTCCGGCGCGGTGCCGTACAGCTCAACCAGGTCGTCCTGGGTGGCGCGTGAGTCAGCCAACACCTGGTGGGCCTTGGCCACCGACCGCGGGACGACGTCATTGAGGTAGCGACGCAACCCAGGGGTAGCGGACTCGGGATCGCGCACGAAGGAGAGATCGTGTACCGTCAGCAACGTGCGAGTGCTGCGAAAGGTTGGCGGTAGAACAAAGTCGGTCGCGTGAAACAGGTCTTGCGCTCCAATCAGTAACTCTACCGGCAGGGGCAGGTTTAGGCGATGCCAAAGACGGGCTAGCCACACGTCAGAGATTGTGGCCGATTTGATCTGAAAGTTAGGCGCGCGAAAGATCACACGCTGGCCCCGGGGTAGGGCCAGTAGCAGGCGCGTGCCGCGCTCGGCGCAGGCGGCGCGCAGGTCGTCGGTTGGTTGGGGCGTTACCACCAGATCGGGATTGGTTTGTCCCAGTACCGCCAACGCCTCGACAAAGTGACACGTTTCTACCTGGTAGCCAGTTTGCTCCAGCGCTTGTTTGGCCTTCCGCTCAAGCTCGCCGCCATCGGTGACTAGCAGGGCACGCTCGCCCCCCCACACGTCACGGGCGGACACGCGCCCCCCGGCCAAAAAGAGGGTGTATTGGTTTTCATGGTCTATCGCTGCCAGGGCGCGCACTAACTCGCGCACGTAGCGGCCGATGCCGGCGGTCTGCTTTGCCGCCGGAGTGTAGTCAATTCCAATCCGCATCAGTCACTCTCTTGTGTGGCAGCCGGCTTGCCCCTACTGGTGGGCTGCACCGCGCGCCATCTGTCCACGTCGGAGTAGGTCCAGTACCGGTTGACAAAAAAGTTCCAGAATAGGACTACCCCGGTGGCGATTGCCTTGGCCATGTTGTAGCCGAGTTTATAGGCCAAATCTGGGTCACTGAGAAAGGATAGATAGGGGCCAAGGCTCTCCAGCAAGGAGACACAGGGGTACCGCAACAGCAGTAGAATCGCGGTGTTGATGCCCCACCCGGCGACGTTGACGACGGCGAACTGGGCCAACTGCGTACGCACTGGCTTGGAGCGAGAATCAGGATAAGTCCAATAGCGGTTCCAGGTAAAGTTGCTCAGCACGGCGGCTGTGAAGGAGCAGGTGTTGGCGAGGACGATGTGGAGGCCCAAGACCGCGTGCAATAAGTAAAGGGTCCCAAAGTCTACCACCGCACCGATGATACCGACGACCGAGAACTTGAGAAATCTTTCCAGTTCTTTGCGATTGGTTTGAACGTAGGTCAGGAAACGGTCCAATGTTCTATCTCCGTAAAACAAGCGTGCCAGGATTATACCTCATTTGGCGTTGCTGGCAAGAGGCTCTTGGCCGTCGGTTGTTGGCCTGTCCAATTATAAACAAAAGTGGGCGCGTATTCATCGACGTGCGCCCACTTTACCAGTCGGTGTTGAGCTATGGATGGATCGGCAGCGGGCCAAGACCGCCCCCGCGGCTAATCCTTTTGCGGTGGCGCGACGAGCACGATGCGGGCCAGTTCGCGCCCCAATACCTGTTGTTTTTGTCCAATGCGCACCGTCAGCGGCCCATCTAGCGGAGCGCGGTCCAGCACGTCGATGGGTGTACCCGGAACCAGGCCAATTTGCCCCAGATAGCGCAGCACCTCGGATGACTGGTCGCAGATGCGGCGCACTATGACGGTTTGACCAGGGTCCATGTGGTAGAGGGACGTGAGACCAGGTTCCGCGATGGTGCCGTCTTTGCGGGGGATGGGATCGCCGTGGGGATCAACCAGGGGGTCGCCCAGAATGGCGGCCATACGATCGATCAGCAGCGGCGACATAGCGTGTTCCAGCCGATGGGCCTCGTCGTGGACTTTGTCCCAAGATAGACCCAGTGTCTCAACCAGGAACAGTTCAACCACGCGATGATGGCGCAGAATCTGAAGGGCGACCTGTTCGCCCAGCGGCGTCAGCGTGACCCCGTGGTGCCGTCGATAATCTACCAGGTCTAGCTTGACCAGTTTTTTCTGAATCATACTGGTGACCGACGGGGCTGAGACCTCCAACGCCTGGGCGATAGCCGAAGTTGTCACCCGTTCGCTTTCGTAGCCCCGGCTCAGGCGGTAGATGGTGACCAAATAGTCCTCCACGGACACGGTCAACAGGCGGCGCAGGCCGTAGGGCGTAAGACTGATGGTGTCTTTAGCGTCCCTCTCGACCAACTCCCTCTCAGCCAGCCATTGGACATTCTGCTGAACCTGTTCCAGGGAGAGGTGGGTCGCCTGAACGACCGCCGCTATGGGTGTGCCATTAGGCCCCTTTTTCTGCAGTTTATGGATGGTTTTGAGAAACTGTTCTACTGCCGCCGCATGCATGGACAGTTGAGCGCTCACCTCCGGTTTGAACTATTGATATTGTACTCGAAAACCCGATCATCAGCAAGCATCGCCCGGATGGAGGGTGGATTGGCGGACAGGTCTAGCCCCGCTTGCGCCAGTACCGCATCATCCCGTCTACCGACATAAAGGCTGGGTTGGCCATCTGGTACTGCTCAAAATCGCGCTTGGACAGGCCGTGAGCCTGGGCGCGATCGCATTCCTGATCATAGTATTGCCCCACCAGTGCGTCACGCTCAACGCCAGCCTGCATCCGGTCGCGCACGAATTCGGCGGCCTCGGTGCCAAGCCTGGCCAGGCGCTCCAGATGCTCACGGGCATCTTCTACCGGGCCAAAGTGGGTGAGGTAGAGGGTGGTCAGATTATGGTCCAGTAGACGCTTAATCGTCTCCTGCCAAGCCTCCCAGTCGAATTCTGGTGGCGGAGCGGGTAGCGAGATGAAGGTGCTGCCCGGCAGCCGGACGCCCGCCGCGTCGCCTGCGAAAGCGACGTGATCCATCAGGAAAACGAGGTGGTGCCCTGCGTGACCGGGTGTGTCCAGGGCGGTGAGGCGTATTTCGCCCACCTCGATCACCTCGATGGTGTCACCGTCGTACAAGGCGCGCACATTCTCAGCCGGTGCCGGGGGCGTTTTCCCCCATAGCTCGTCCATCATTGCGCCGTAAATGCGCTGGGCACTGGACAGCAGCCGGGACGGGTCAATGAGATGCGGTGCGCCGGCGTGATGGACGTGTACCTGCGCACCTTGGCGCGCCCACCAGCCGGCCGCGCCGGCGTGATCCAGGTGAATATGGGTCACCAGAACGTGATGGATTTCGGCGGGGGTGTAGCCGTGCGCGGCTAGCTGGGCTTTCAAGGGTTCGATTGTGGAGACGGGACCGGTCTCCACTAACACCGGTCCGGCGGAGCCGACGATCAGGTAGGCGGCGATCACGTCCGGCTTGTTTTGAAAGTTCAGGTCGAGGGTGTGAATGTCCAATTGTGTTCTCCTGTATTGTTTTGTTTGCGTGTGCATTATAGCCGGTTTAAGGTCAAAGTCCAAGCAGTAACCCTGACTTGACTTGACCCCGAACCGCGCTATACTGGCGTCCGATGCGACCGAGATTGAGGCAACTGGGGCGAAGAATAAAGAGCGGGCTAGACGCCATTGGGCGCGGACTGCGGAGGCTCGGACGGCTGATCTGGGCCGTGCCCAGGGGGCTGGTCAGATTCATGATCAGCTTGCCGGGGTTGGTGTGGCGTGGCGTGAAGCGGCTGGTCGGCTTTTTGGCCCGTTTGCCAGGTTGGCTGTGGCGTGGCATGAAGCGATTGCTTCGCGCTCTGTGCAGTCTGCCAGGTCGGCTGTGGCGCGGCGTGAAGCGATTGCTTCGCGCTCTGTGCAGTTTGCCAGGTCGGCTGTGGCGCGGCGTGAAGCGATTGCTCCGCCTTCTGCGCAGCTTGCCGGGGCGAGTGTGGCGCGGCTTGAAGCAGTTGCCGTACGTTATTCGCAGTCTGCCAGGGCGAATCCGGGGTGGCCTGAAGCGACTGGCGAATGCACTTTACCGGTTGCGCCTGCGCACCCGTGAGTGGCGTGCGCGTTGTGCCGCCTGGTGGCGAACGCGATTGCTCCCGCCCCGCACTTTGAGCCCGCGGGCGCAGGTGACCACGTTGGTCGTTCTGGGTGTCAGCCTGGCGGCGATCGTGTTTTTGACCCTGGCGGTGCTGAGGCTCGCAGACCGTGAACCTGAGCAAGTGGTTGTGACGGCGGTGCCGGCCGGTTTCGGCGCGGGCTCTATGACGTCCGCAACGTCTACGTCTGCCACACCCACGCCCTGGCCTGACGTCACCTTGGCTCCGGCGGCTTCCATTCCCTTTGGCGGGGGAGGGGCGGTGGCTTTTACCTTGCGCCGTAACGGCAACAGCGACATCTATGTCCGTAAATTGGACGACGATCAGTTGCTGCGGCTGACGTATCACCCTGCCGAGGATAACGAACCGGCCTGGTCACCCGACGGTGAGACCATGGCTTTCGTGTCTCACCGGGGAGACAACTGGGATATTTATCGTCTGGACTTGATCAGTGGCGTATTGATCCGCCTGACTCGGGATGTTCATTACGACGCTCATCCCAGTTGGTCACCCGATGGGGCCTTTATCGTCTTTGAATCGTATCGCTCTGGCAATCTCGATATTTACATCATGGCCGCTGACGGCAGCCAGGTTCTGCAGCTAACCTCAAACGAGGCGGCTGATTTTGCCCCAGCTTGGTCTCCCGATGGACGCCATATTGCCTTTGTTTCTTACCGTGAGGGCAGCAAGGACATTTTTCTCTATCCCCTGGACGCCGGCACAGAGTCGGCCGTCGTCAATTTGACCCAGACGCCGGACCGGGACGAGGACGCGCCGACTTGGTCGCCGGACGGCAGCCGCCTGGCTTTCAGTGTGGGCCGCTCGGGCGGAGAGACGATTTATATCACTACCTTTGACTGGGGAAACAAGTTCCTCGAGGAGGCCCAAACTCAGTTGTTCAACCCGGGTACGCAGCCTGATTGGTCCCCCGATGGACAAAGCTTGATCTATGGGTACCAGCGGGCCGGCCAGGCCTACCTGATTGCTGATGGTGTGACAGGGTGGGGGGAGGGTCACGAGCTGTTCAGTAGCAATGTACAGGCCAGG
>CBFDAD010000024.1:0-11300 GCA_965602705.1 uncultured bacterium | reverse complement strand
ACATAGCGGCCGGTGCGATCAGCGGCCAGAGCCATCGCAGGCCACAACAACGTCCACAGGCTCACCAACACCAGGACGGTCATCGCACGTTTCCCAGTCATCAGCTTTACCATCATCGCTCCTTTTCAGTTCCCCAAGCGATATGCCCCACCAAGGGTCCTTTTACCCCATCCTATCTTGGTAAATCTTACCACCCCATCCTTTGCTCCCAATTGGCTGATGGTAAGAAAATGGTTAGAAAACTGCTTCACAGGCTCTACTCTATCATCGGCCAAAATCAGGCTTTACTAAAGGGGTCACCAACGTTTTCCACGGCTCGCTATGATATACCTTGGTCCTTTAAGCGCCATTTAGCATTGGTTAAGGTAAAGTTGGAAAAAAGAAAAGGACCTTCTCTGAAAGAAGGTCCTCTCATCCCTTCGTATGACACCAACTGAGGAATCAAGCGGAGAAGCGATACCCTAGGCCGCGCTCAGTGAGAATGTATTGGGGATCATCGGGGTCCTCTTCTATCTTGCGACGCAATCGCCAAATGTGCCAGCGCACATTGTCTACACTCGCATTGGGGTCGTCAGGCCACAGTCCGTCCGTCAGAATATCCGCCGACAGCACGCGCCCCGCACGCTCTGCCATGAACAACAACAGACGGTACTCGGCCAACGTTAAATCAAGCGGCTTTCCCCGCACCATTACCTCGCGCGCATCCGGTTCAATGATCAATTCACCATTCCCAAAGCGCAAGACCCGGTGCTTGGCCGGAGGCGGCATGCGGATGCGGCGCAATACGGCCTCGACCCGTGCATGGAGTTCCGCTGCCACAAAAGGCTTGACGAGATAATCGTCGGCCCCAAGCTTGAGCCCCTTCACCCGATCCTCGTGAGAGCCCTTGGCCGTGATAAAGATGATCGGCACAGTTGACACGTCGCGGATACGCTGACACACCTCCCACCCGCTCAGGGCTGGCATCATCACGTCCAGAATGACCAGATCAGGCTGGTGCTCATAGAGCAGCCGCAACCCCTCGGCGCCATCGCGGGCGCCGACGGTGTTGAAATTGACCGCCTCGAGGGTGTCACGGATGATCTGCAACTGCACTGGATCATCTTCGATGATCAGAATAGTGGCACCCATAAACCGCCCTTCCCCATCTCAAGTCTCGTCAACCGTTGATGATTGAAGAGACGTCTATGCGCCCTCACGGCTAGGAAAACGGCACACCTGGGACACAACACTATTATAGGGCTGTCCTTCGGATATGACAAGCATGCCGTTGTCAAAGCTTGCGAGAGACCAGGCGCTGCACCTCAACCCATTCTTCAGAGGTATTCACGTTGAAAAAGGACAGCTCAGCATCAAAAAGGCGCACCTCAGCTTCGGTTACCTCGCGCACCCGCACCTGGGGAAAAAAGTCAATGACCCGTCGTGGCCCCTCTGCCAAGAGTCGCGCGATCGGCTCCACGCACCGCACGCTATATACCGCATGCAGCGCCTCGTAAAAGCCACCTATGCGGGGCACCACGACATCATGGCCCGACGATACGACCGTCATGTAACGCAGGAGCGGCCGGCTGAGAAAGGGCATGTCACAGGCCACCACCACAGCCCTCTCATTTCGCATCGCCACCAGGCCAGCGTGAATGCCGCTTAACGCACATCCCACCGGGAAAACATCAGCGACAACGTGCGCCGGCAGGTCAGTGTATGGCTCTACATCGTTGGTTGAGACGATCAACTCATCACATAACGGCGACAACCTGTCCAGCACGCGAGCAATCAGAGTCTGACCCTCTAACAACATCAGCGCCTTATTGCGACCCATACGCTGGCTTTGCCCGCCAGCCAGCACGATGCCGCTCAAGCCGACCCGCTCTTGATTGGCCATACGCCTCCCGCGAATACAAATGAGGCCATCGGTCATCCCGATGGCCCCAAAAACATAATAAACCCTTGCAGAACTGTGCGGTTGAGCGCCAAACGAGGCATGCGGCTGAGATCAAGTCACGCACATCATGCTCACCGGTCAACGCCGCTGGCTACGATGCTGCCATCCGCGCTTCGACGTAAGCCACCGCGTGACCCACTGTGCGGATGCCCTGCGCGTCCTCGTCAGAAATCTCTTCGCCGAATTCCTCTTCGAAAGCCATGATGAGTTCTACGAGATCCAGAGAATCCGCCTCCAGATCCTCACCAAAGCGCGCCTCCAACGTCACCTTCTCAGGTTCGACGCCCAGCAGATCGACGATGATGTCCCTAATGCGATCCAATGTAGTTGCCATGCTTTACCTCCTTAACTGTGGGGCTTTTCAAGACTATTTCATTGTACCCATAGAGCCTGATTTGTCAAGCCTGTCTGAAAAAACTTGACAGCTAACACGCCCGCTGATAAGATTCACCTACTATTTTAAGGAAACACTCCCTATGAGCAAAAGTTACGTCAACGACGAACCCTCTACCCGTCAGCGCAAACAAGACCACATTCGCATCAATCTCCAGGAGGACGTGAGCCACCTGACGACGACCGGCTTGGAGCGGTATCGTTTCGACCACTGCGCGCTACCCGAGTTAAATCTCAACGAAATAGATCTCGGCGTGCCTTTTCTCGGTCATGAACTGCACGCACCCTGGTTAATTTCCTCCATGACCGGTGGCACTCCCAAGTTTGAACAGATCAATTTCCGGCTAGCCGAAGCAGCCCAAGCCACCGGCATCGCAATGGCTTTGGGCTCACTGCGCGCGGCCCTGGAGACCCCTCGCCTGGCCGACAGCTACCGCGTGCGCCCGCGCGCACCCGATATCTTGCTACTGGCAAACCTGGGGGCCGTGCAGCTCAACTATGGTTACGATGCCTCGCACTGCCAGCGCGCCGTCGAACTGGTTGAGGCCGATGGGTTAATCCTTCATCTAAACCCACTCCAGGAAGCACTGCAGCCAGAAGGAGACACCTGTTGGGCCGGTCTCCTGGCAAAGATCGAGGCCGTGTGCCGTGCGCTGCCCGTGCCAGTCATCGCCAAAGAGGTTAGTTGGGGCATCTCAGGGGAAACGGCGCGCCAACTGGCCGATGCCGGCGTGGCTGCAATTGACGTGGCCGGCGCTGGCGGCACCTCATGGAGCCAGGTAGAGATGCATCGCGCCAAAGACGATATCAGCAGGCGTGTGGCCGCCCTCTTTCGCGATTGGGGCATTCCTACTGCCGAGAGCCTGCTGACCGTTCGCCGTGCGGTCCCCAACCTGCCCATCATCGCCAGTGGAGGGTTGCGCCACGGGCTGGACGTCGCCAAAGCCTTGGCCCTGGGCGCGTCGCTGGGAGGATTGGCCAGCCCCTTCCTGCATGCCGCTATGGTCTCAACCGCAGCCGCGGTCGACCTCATCGAAGAACTGACGCGCACACTGCGCATCGCGATGTTTGGCGTCGGAGCTAGAGACATCGCTGCCCTGCAATCCACACGGCTTATCAAGCGAGACCCGGTAGATCCAAACGCTTGATTGCGAAACGAGGTTCCCTATGTCATCCTCACTGAATGCCATCTTTGCCCGCTACGTGCCCGCTATCGAGGCCGAGTTGCGCGACGTACTGGCCTCAGCCGGACCACCCTACACCGAGTATTACGGTATGTTGGGCTATCACATGGGCTGGCTCGACGCTGAACTGCGCCCGACCAAAGCGCACGCTGGCAAGCGCGTGCGCCCAGTCCTCTGCCTGCTGGCTTGCGAAGCGGCTGGGGGCACTTGGGAGCAAGCCCTGCCGGCCGCAGCCGGTATCGAGACGCTACACAACTTTTCTCTGCTGCACGACGACATCGAAGACAACAGTGATGCCCGCCGGGGACGACCCACCGTATGGAAACTCTGGGGAGAACCGCAGGCCATAAACAGTGGCGACGGCATGTTCGCGCTGGCCCACCTGGCTTTTGCCCGGCTGCCCACGCGCGGTGTGCCGATCGAACGCGCCTTTAACGCCCTGCGCGTCTTTGATGAGACTTGCCTGACGTTGACTCACGGGCAACACCTGGACATGCGCTTTGAAGATCGTCTCGACGTGACCGTAGAGGACTATATGACGATGATCAGCGGCAAGACCGCTGCCCTCATCGCCACGTCAACCTACCTGGGCGCGTTCCTGGCTGGGGATGACGCGACAATCGCGGGTCATTATCACGACTTTGGCCACCATCTGGGCCTGGCCTTTCAGGTGCAAGACGACATCCTGGGCATCTGGGGCGACGCGAGCGTCATGGGCAAGTCTACCTCCAGTGACATAGAGACGCGTAAAAAGACCTTGCCCGTGGTCTATGGCCTCGCAAAGAGCCCGGCGTTGCGTCAACTCTACGCTGGCAAGGACATCTCCCCAGATCAGGTCACGTGGGTCATACAGACCCTGGACGAGTTGGGCACGCGTCAGGTCATCGAAGCGATGCTGTTGGAGCAGCACCAAAAGACAATGACAGCGCTGAACCGGTCAGACGCTGCCGGTGAGGCTGGACAAGCCCTCAAGGACCTGGCAAGAGGTTTATTGAACCGGGTCAGCTAACGTCAGCGGCACGCCGGCCCAACAGATTGAGAGTTTCCACCGCTGCCTCCTCGATAGACTTGGCCGTCATGTCAATGATGGGCCAATCGGGGCGACGTCCGAGCACCTGATAAGCAAAAGTGAGCTCGCGCCGCACAAAGTCGAGATCAGCGTAACCCAATCCTTTTGTACCCAAGCGCTCAAGCCGCGTCCCACGCAACATCGCTAGCCGTTCCGGCTGCATCGTCAACGCAACCACGCGCCGCTTGGGCAGGACGAACAGGTCCGCCGGGGGCTTCATGCCCAGGACCAGCGGCACGTTGGCCACGCGCCAACCCTGGTTGGCCATGTAGATACTCAGAGGCGTCTTGAAAGTGCGTGACACCCCTACCAGCACTATGTCCGCCAGAGGCAACTCGTCGGTGTTGCGCCCATCATCGTGACCTACGGTGAAATTGATGGCTTCGAGCCGATACAGGTAGGTATCGTCGAACGGTCGAAACAGCCCCGGCTCAGCCAGGGGTGCGGTCGCCAGCAACTCGGTAAAGCGAGCCAGGAGCGGCCCCATCAAGTCAATGGTGGCAACACCACATCGGCGTCCCTCGGTAAAGACCAATTGGCGCAACTCGTAAGAGACCAACGTGTGCACAATAAAGCCGCTGCTCTTTGCTGCCTCATCCACAATCTCACGCACCCGTTCCTGACTGGCCACGCTCCCGTAACGGATGATTTCGACGCTCTGCCCCTCGAATTGAGTCAAGGCCGATTGTACCACCCGTTCGGCAGTCACGCCGGTCGCGTCCGAGATGACGAAAACGTGGTGTACAGCTTCCATTCAACGCACCCCTTCCGCTTTTTTGCACGTGTGTAATCTGCAGATGCCCCCGCGATCTCATCCCGATGGATCAGCTATGCGCCACCGTTTCAAGACGAAAACCACCGGCCGGTGGCTTGATATGAGCACCGCTGCTATTACATTGTACCACAAATTATTGCTCGCTAATCGCGCCGATGGTATAATGAGTTTTTACAAATTCTTACGAGTTGTTGTTAGATGCCAAGGACTGACCGTCTTTACCGGGTAGAAGCCATCGTCATACGGCGGCGCGACTGGGGTGAGGCCGACCGCCTGTTGACGCTGTACACACGCGAGCAAGGCAAGATGCAGGCAGTGGCCAAGGGCGCGCGCAAGCCAACCAGTCGCAAGGCTGGCCACATCGAGTTGTTCACCCGTTCCCGGCTGCTGATCGCCCGCACGCGCAGC
Organism: uncultured bacterium; assembly: GCA_965602705.1. Taxonomy (GTDB): domain Bacteria; phylum Chloroflexota; class Anaerolineae; order S140-20; family S140-20; genus CBFDAD01. The sequence goes on along the minus strand of CBFDAD010000024.1, from coordinate 5,529 downwards.
ATCGACATCGTCACCCAGGCCGAGACGGTCGAGACCTATCGTCCTTTGCGGGAAAGCCTGGAGCGTTCGACACTGGCGCATTACTTTGCCGAGATGCTCGACCGGTTCACGGGCGAGGCAGAACCCGACCGTGCGCTGTTCGACTTGTTCAGCTCTGCGCTGACCTGGTTGTGCGAAGCCAAAGACTTGGGCCTGGCCACGCGCTACTATGAACTGCGGTTGCTGGAACTAACCGGCTTCCGCCCCGAATTACACCATTGCCCGGTTTGCGGCAAAGAGCTCGAACCTGAAGACTGCTTTTTCAGCCCCGCAGAGGGCGGCGTGCTGTGTCCCACCTGCGGAAAAAACCGCCGAGATGCTTTTCCCCTGTCGTTGACCGCCTTCAAGGTCTTGCGCTACGGCCAGACCCGCCGTTTGCATCAATTTCAACGGCTGCGCCTGACACCGGCGCTGCACGCCGAAGTAGAGCGAACGCTGTACCGCTACCTGGTCTTTATGCTAGAGCGCAACCTCAAATCCGTCGAATTCCTGCGCCAACTGCGGCGCGAGTCGATCATCACGTAGCGGATACCGAAGCGAGCGCAGCATTTGACACATCACCCGTGATCTTTGCCAAAACGAGGAGAAAATGACCAAGCCGTTAACCTTTCAAGATATCATTCTACGCCTGCATCATTACTGGGCCGAGCGGGATTGCCTCATCTGGCAACCGTACAACGTGCAGGTCGGTGCGGGTACCATGAACCCCGCCACCGCGCTGCGCGTACTGGGGCCGGAGTCGTGGAACGTGGGCTATGTCGAACCCAGCGTGCGCCCCGACGACAGCCGTTACGGCGAAAACCCCAACCGCTTCCAACAACACATTCAATACCAAGTCATCCTCAAGCCCGCACCAGAGAACTCCCAGGATCTGTACCTTGGTAGTTTAGCCGCCATCGGCATAGACCGGGCCAAGCACGACATCCGCTTCGTCGAGGACAACTGGGAAAGTCCAGCCCTGGGGGCGTGGGGCCTCGGTTGGGAGGTCTGGCTCGATGGGCTCGAGATCACCCAGTACACTTATTTTCAACAAGCCGGTGGTTTCGCCCTGGACCCCGTGCCGGTGGAGTTGACCTACGGCCTGGAGCGCATTGCTATGTTCCTGCAAGGGGTGGATCACTTTAAGCAGATTCAGTATGCGCCTGGCATCCTCTACGGCGAGATGTACGGCATCGCCGAATACGAACACAGCCGCTACAATCTGGACGACGCGAACATCGAAGCGCAGACCGAAATGTTCCAGCTTTACGAACGCGAAGCCCAGCATTGCATTGACCTGGGGCTGGTGCTGCCGGCCTACGACTTTGTGCTCAAATGCTCGCATACCTTTAACGTCCTCGATGCCCGTGGCGCTATCGGCGTGACCGAACGGGCCAAGTACTTTGCGCGCATGCGTGACTTGTCGCGCCAGGTCTCACAGGCTTTTCTCGAACAACGCAAACAGCTAAAGTACCCACTGCTCGCAGAGAGAGGCGCGGTGCAAGGGACAGAGGGCCAGAGACGAGAGGCCCAGCCCGAAGAGCTGTCTTTCGCTGACGAGCCATGCACCTTTGTCCTGGAAATCGGCACCGAAGAACTGCCTCCCGCCGACGCCGTGTCTGCCATCACCCAACTGCAGGCTGCCGCGCCGCGCCTGTTGGACGAACTGCGCCTGGACCACGGCCCAGTCCACGTCTACGGCACCCCGCGCCGGCTGACGGTGCTGGTCGAGGATCTGGCACCGCGCCAACGCGACGAAGAAGAGCTGATCAAAGGCCCGCCGGCCAAAATAGGCTTCGACGAGAACGGTGCGCCCACCAAGGCGGCGTTGGGTTTCGCGCGCGGGCGCGGCCTCGACGTAGACAACCTCCAGGTACGCGAGATGGATGGTGGTCGCTACGTCGCCGGCGTGGTGCGCCGGTCCGGCCGGCCCGCCGGCGAGGTGCTCTCCGGCGCGCTGGCAGACTTGATCGCCGGTCTCTCTTTCGGCAAGAGTATGCGCTGGAATGCCAGCGGCGTCGCCTTTAGCCGGCCCGTCCGCTGGCTGTTGGCACTGCTGGGCGACCAGGCGGTCCCCTTCAACTATGCCGGCTTGGTCAGCGGCCGCGTCACGCGCGGGCTGCGCCCGGACGGTTCGCCCGAGATAGAGATCGAATCGGCCGACAGCTACCTGGATGCCCTTTCCCAGGCCCAGGTCCTGCTCGACCAGGATGCCCGCCGCGCTGCCATCGTCGAGCAAATCAAAGCGCTGGCGGCCGAGGTCGGCGGTCAAGTCCCCGACGACCCCGGACTATTAGAAGAGGTCACCTATCTGGTCGAGCAACCCACCGCGCTGCTTGGTCGATTTGAAGAAAAATTTTCGAGTCTGCCGCGCGACCTGCTGGTGATGGTCATGCGCAAACATCAACGCTACTTCCCGGTGGTGCAAGACCATTCCGCGGACCTCCTCCCCTACTTTATCACCATCCGCAACGGCGGCGACGCGCACTTGGACGTCGTGCGACACGGCAATCAAGAGGTCGTTCGCGCTCGCTTTGCCGACGCCGAGTTCTTCTGGAAAGCGGATACCCAGAAAACGCTGGAAGAGTTTCTGCCAAAGCTGAGCACGCTCACTTTCCAGGAGCAACTGGGCTCGATGCTGGACAAGACCCAGCGCCTGGAGCGCGTCGTGCCCAAGCTGTGCGCGACGCTGGGCCTCTCTGGCGGGGAGAGGCGCACTGCCGAACGCGCCGCCCACCTGTGTAAAGCCGACCTGGTCACGCAGATGGTGATCGACTTTACTGCCCTGCAGGGCATTATGGGCCGCGAGTACGCCCGGCTCTCGGGTGAGCCCGAGGAGGTGGCGCTGGCGATCTTTGAGCACTATCTGCCGCGCTTTTCCGGTGACGCCACGCCGGTCACCCGTCCCGGCCTGGTCCTCAGCATGGCTAACCGCCTCGATAGCCTGGCCGGCCTGTTTGCCGTCGGCCTGGCGCCCTCAGGCTCTGCCGACCCTTACCATCTGCGCCGCGATGCCCTGGGCCTGGTGCACAGTCTCATCGCCCACCAACAGCCCTTCTCCGTCCGTGACGGGTTGGCCCTGGCGGCCGAATGCATGCCGGTGCCGGTGGACGACGCGTCATTGGACGCGACGGCGGCCTTTGTGCGCGAGCGGCTGCGGGGCGTGCTGCGCGACGCCGGCTATGCCTTTGACGTGGTCGACGCCGTGCTGTCCGAGCGGCGGGGCGACGACCCCTATCGCGCCCACATCGCCGTCGAGCAACTGACGCAATGGGTCGCTCGCGACGATTGGCCCGAAACCCTGGCCGCCTACAGCCGCTGCGTCCGCATCCTGCGCACCAAACCGGAGGGCCTGCGTGTAGATACGGTGTATCCCGACCGTTTTGTCGAAGCGGCGACCCAGGCGCTGCACGCCGCCTATCTGCAAGTCGCCGACCAGATCTCACCCACCAGTGACGTGGACGAACTTTTCGGCGCCCTTTTGCCACTGGTCGAACCGATCACGGCCTTCTTTGACCAGGTGCTGGTGATGGCAGAAGACGAGACAGTGCGGGCCAACCGCTTGGCGTTGCTCCAAAGCATTGCAGACCTGACCGGGGGGATCGTGGACTTGGGCAAGTTGCAGGGATTCTAGGCCCCCGAAACGTGGTGCACTCTGCACACCCTCGCAGCTTGGTGTTTCTCTTTAAGGTGTTCGTTTGACCAAAGCGCCAACTGTGACTATAATCTGTTGCCGGGTGGTGGAAGAAAACCACCCCGGTCCATTGCCTGAGAACAGGCACACTATGATCCACAAGACCTTATTCGAGAAAGGGGGGGGCCGAGCTGCGTACGCAGCTGCCTCGACTGATTCTTCGGATAGGATTTAAATTATTTTGGGAAGGAGACTAAACGTGACAAAAAAGTGGGTATACCTTTTTAGTGAAGTGGAGGAGGCAGAAAAGTACGCTGGTGATTGGGAAGGCGTGCGTGGCTTGCTGGGCGGCAAGGGGGCCAACCTGGCCGAGATGACGCGTATCGGCGTGCCGGTGCCGCCTGGCTTCACCATGACCACCGAGGCTTGCAACGCCTATCTTAAAGCTGGTGAGCAATTGCCCGAAGGCCTGTGGGAACAGACCCTCGAAGCTCTCAAATCCGTCGAAGAGGAGACCGGCAAGAAATTCGGTGACGCCAAGAACCCGTTGCTCGTCTCGGTCCGCTCGGGCGCCAAGTTCAGCATGCCCGGCATGATGGACACGGTTCTTAACGTCGGCCTGAACGACGACACGGTGCCCGGCATGGTCGAATTGACCGGAAACGAGCGCTTTGTGTGGGACTCGTATCGGCGACTGCTCCAGATGTACGGCAGCGTCGTGTTAAACATCTCCGACGAGCACTTTGACGAGGTGATGGACGCCCGCAAGGCGGCAAAGGGCGTCAAGCTCGATACCGAACTGGATGTGGACGATTTGAAAGCCATCGCCGATGGCTTCAAGGGCATCATCGAGAGGGAAAAGGGCTTCCCCTTCCCTCAAGACCCCTTTGATCAACTCAAGCTGGCCGCCGAAGCCGTCTTTGATAGCTGGTTCGGCAAGCGGGCCGTGGACTATCGCAACGCCGCCCGCATCAGTCACGACCTGGGCACCGGCGTCAACGTCGTGACCATGGTCTTTGGCAACATGGGCGATGATTCGGGCACCGGCGTGGCCTTTACCCGCAGCCCGGCCGACGGTGAAAAAGTATTGTATGGCGAGTATCTGCTCAACGCGCAGGGCGAGGACGTGGTGGCTGGCATCCGCACCCCCAAGCCCATCGCCGACCTGGGGAACGAGATGCCGGAAGTCTTTGCCCAGTTCGTGGATATCGTAGACAGGCTAGAACGCCACTACCGCGATGTGCAGGACGTCGAATTCACCATTGAGCGCGGGGACTTGTGGATGCTACAAACGCGCAACGGCAAACGCACGGCAGCCGCCGCTGTCAAGATCGCCGTGGACCTGGCCAACGAAGGAATCATTGACAGGCGAACAGCCATCCAGCGCATCACGCCTGAGCAGGTAGACATGTTGCTCCACCCACAGTTCGACGCCGATGCCAAGAACGCCGCCAGGGACGAGGGCAAACTACTGGCCACCGGCGTCAACGCCTCGCCGGGTGCAGCGGTAGGTATGTTGGCCTTTGACGCAGACACCGCCGAGCGCTGGAAGAAAGAGGAAAACAAGGCGGTCATCATGATCCGCCCCGAAACCAAGCCCGACGATGTACACGGTATGATCGCCGCCAAGGGCATCCTCACCAGCCGTGGTGGCGCGACCAGCCACGCTGCCGTCGTCGCTCGCCAGTTTGGCATCCCGGCCGTGGTGGGCTGCGAAGCTTTGGAGATCAACCTGGAGGCGCGCGCCGTGACGGCCAGCGGGGTCACCCTCAAAGAGGGCGACTATGTGTCGCTGGACGGCGCGACCGGCCAAGCATTCGTGGGTGAAAGACCCACCGTCGCCCCCAGCTTTGAGGAACAGACCGACCTGCGTATCC
>CBFDAD010000023.1:0-11618 GCA_965602705.1 uncultured bacterium | reverse complement strand
GCGGATTCAGTATCTGAAGGAGCGGACGACTGGGAAGGCGTGATAAATTGAGAGGCAACGTTGGCCTGGCGCTGGAAATACCACTCGAGGATGTCCTGGGCGATGGGCGCAGCAGTCTCCGAGCCCTCACCGCCGTTATAAACAAAGACAACCAAAGCGATTTCGGGATTCTCTACCGGTGCAAAAGTCGTAAACCAGGCATGAGTCGGCAAAGGCCGACCCCGCCGACAGATACCGCTATCCAACTCATCTTGTGGACACCAAAACTCGGCGGTGCCTGTTTTGCCGGCGACCCGCATCATTTCACCTGTGCTGCTCGCCGGGTCAGTAACCTGTGCATCAGTAGCGGTGCCATACAGCACGGCCGCTTCCAGCCCCTCGCGCACCGTCGCCAGATGAGTCAAATCAATGGGCAAATAGCGAATCACCTCGGGCTGAAAATCGCGCACGGTATTACCGGCCTGGTCGGTGAGCTTGAGCAAAAGCTGTGGTCGATAAAGCGTGCCGCCATTGGCCACCGCCACCGTAGCGTTGAGCATTTGCAGCGGTGTGACTTCGAGAAAGCCCTGGCCAATAGACATGTTATAGGTATCACCGGTGGACCAGCTTTCTCCATAAGTCAGCCGCTTCCAGGTTCGAAATGACTCTGGCGCCAAGCCGGCAGCCTCTTCAGGCAAATCAACCCTTGTCAACTCCCCCAGACCAAAGAGACGAGAGTAGCGAGAGAGTCGCTCTTCGCCTAGCCCCGCGAACTCGGTTTCCTCAAACCCACCACCGACCTTGTAAAAAAAGATGTCACACGACTGGGCCAGCCCCCCAACGACGTCGAGTGAGCCGTGGGCCCCGCCCCAGTTCAACCAAATCCAGCAAACAAAGGCCTGCGCCCGCCCGGGATCATCGGGATAGTACTTGTTAGGAACAACGATCTGACCCTCACCCATAATCTGGGTATCCCGATCTATCACTTCCTCTTGCAGGGCTGCCGCCGCAGGGATGATCTTGTAAACAGAACCAGGCGGCAGCCGGTCGCTGATGGCGTGGTTAAGGAAAGGCTTGTAGGGATCAGCTTCCAGTTGCTGGTAGACCTTGTACTCGTCAGGAGTGATGCCGTCGGAAAAGAGATTGTTATCATACGTCGGCAGGCTGACCAACGCAAGGATCTGCCCATTGCGCGGATCCATCGCAATCACTACACCCCGCTGCGATTGAATCGCGGGCGAGTCGAGGGCGCGCTGCAAACGTTCAGTAATGTACTGCTGTAACTCGAGGTCGAGGGTCAGCAAAACATTGCTCCCCGGAACCGGTTCTATCCCCTCTCCCAATTCGCGCAACACACGTCCGTTGACATCCTCTTCAACGTAGCGGCTTCCCTTCTGCCCCCGCAACTCGTCCTCATAAAAGGCCTCGATGGCGGTAAAGCCAATCAGATCAACACCCACGATATAGCCCTTGTCTTCATACTCTTGGGTGCGGTTTTCGAGGATGCCGCTGGTATAGCCGACGACCTGTGAGGTGAGCGCACCTGTAGGGTATTCACGGCTGGGCACCAACCGCACGCGCACACCCGGCAGACGTAACGCCTCCTCAGAGATGATTAACGCCGTCTCCCGATCCACTCCTTCTTTGATGATGTGCGGCTTATAGTCGCGAAAGCCGCGCACCCGATCAACCATCTCCTTGATGCCGATCTGATAATCCTCGCCCACCAGCGACATCCGTCGCTCCAACAGGGGTCCCAGCACCGCCAATCGCTCCAGCACCGGCAGCGATCGCACCGTTGCCAGAACTTGGGCCGGCAAATTGGGCAAGCCTTCGATGGCCGCCTCAATCCGGCCACTGGCCGGAATATCGAGCAATTCCGACAGGCGCCGGAAGACGGCCATCTCTTCTTCCTCATCGTCGGGTAAATAGGCGGGGACAATGCTGACTTCGTAGCTAGGCGCGTTGCGCGCCAGTAGCTCACCCTTGCGGGCATAAATCAAGCCTCGGGGCGCCTCGACATCAATGATCGTCAAAAGATTCGAATCAGCCTGGGTCCTGTACGCCTGTCCTTCGATGATCTGCAACTGCCACATGCGCAGCGCAAAAACCACAAAGATGAGGCAAACCACGGCCCCCATGACCATCAACCGCCGGCTGACCCCCTTTGTATCGAGGGGCTGCTCTTGGCCAGTATGTGATTTGGGCGGTAAATGACGCAAAACCATACTATAACACAAACTCTTCGCGACGGGTGCGCCGGTCAAGCCACCCCAGCAATTGATAAACGAAAGGCATCAACACTAAATTGAAAACAGTGCGCGGCAAGACGACACGCACGCCAGCATCCAGCCAATCCAACGGGCGGTCTGCGCCTGAAGCAATACGCAATGCAAATAGCAGCACCGAATGGAACGCCAACGTCGCCAAAACGACGCCGACTATCAGCGCCAGTGAATTGCCACCCAACGACCGTGCCTGACGGCGTCCAAAGCCCGTCGTAGGATCAATGCCCAGGGCTATACTCACCGCCAACAAACCAAACATTGAAGCAGTGAACGGCCCAGCCGAAAGCAGATCGAGCACGACACCACCGATAAAAGCCCACACCGCTCCCTCTTCAACGCCGCGTCGCACACTCCAGGCACCGACTAGCAGCATCGTCAGGTCGGGTTGGGCATTTCCCACCCGCAAATGCGGCAACATTGTCGCTTCGACCAGGGCCGCCAGTGTTAAAACCGGAATAGCAAAATACAGGCTAACGATATCGTCGCTCCCCTTCGATTGTCCACCGCCCACTCTCCGGCGGTGTTTCATCCAACGGAATCGGCTCAAAGTCGGTGATGACCAACAGCAACTCGATACGCCGGAAATCGACCGCCGGCCGAAGCGCGGCCCGTTGGTAGAGTTCGATATCCCGCTTCTCTATCGCTGTCACTTGTCCAATAATCAACCCCTTGGGTAACAGGCCCCCTTGCCCCGATGTGACCACCGTATCGCCGACGTTGACTTGCTCGGACTGGGGGATCTGTTCAATGAACAGCGAACCGTCGGGCTGCCCGGCGACCAGACCAGAGGCCCGCGCTCCTTGTACCACGCCGTTGATCTGACTACCCGGGTCAATCAGCAGTTACACTTTGGCCCAACGGGGACGGACCTCTGCGATACGCCCCACCAAGCGCCCACCGCCAGCAACAACTGGCATACCGACCTGTAAACCATCCTGGCCGCCTCTGTCGATGATGATGTAATAAATATAGGGATTGGGGTCCTGACCGAGGACCTCGGCCTCGATCAGGCCACCTTGGCCAATGACAGCGCCGCCGACGTAGCCACGAAAAGAGGGATTGGCAGTGACAAAGTTGAGTAGCTCGCGAAATTGAACGTTCTCTGCCTCGATTTCTTTCAAGCGGACACTTTGAGCCGCCAGGTCATTGGCGACGGCTTGAAGCTCGTCCACCTGTGCTTGTAGCTCCCTCACGTCTCCCACTGAGGCGAACACATCGCCTACCCCCTCCACAACACCAGACAGTGTGCGTTGTATCGGTCCAGTCACCAAGGAGAGTAAATCTTCGAGCAGTTTCAACTGGCCTGTCTCGTGTAAAGCGAGGATGAGGATGGTCAGGCCCAACAGTAAAAAGGCCGTCCAGGGGCGTTTACTGGCAGGGCGATTCATCTCACGGAGATTGCCCCGCTGTGGCTACGGCGCTCGGTGCCGACCAACACCTTTCGTAAATTGTCCAGGTCTTCTAACACCAAACCCGCACCCCGCGCCACGCAGGTCATCGAGTCATCGGCCAGCCAGACGCGCATCTTGGTCTCCTCAGACATGCGTTCGACCAGCCCTTGTAACTGGCTGCCGCCGCCAGCCATTGTGATGCCACTCTCCATCAAGTCGGCGATTAGTTCTGGAGGCGTCTCATCAAGAGCGCTGCGCATGGTATCCACCAAGATACCGACCGAGTTGGACAGTGCCTCGCGGATCTCAATGCTACTCACTTCGACTGCTTCGGGCAGCCCCGTAATCAGGTTACGGCCACGCAAGACCATCGTTTTTTCTTCAGGCAACGGATAGGCTGAGCCAATGGCAATCTTGACTCGCTCCGCCATACGCTCACCGATGAGCAGATTATACTTTTGCCGGGCATATTGGATAATGTCTTCGTCCATCTCATCACCGGCAATGCGTATCGAGCGACTGACCACGATACCCCCGAGGGCAAACACCGCCACCTCACTGGTACCGCCGCCGATATCAATGATCATGCTACCTCGCGCCTCGGTAATGGGCAATCCCGCGCCAATAGCGGCGGCCATGGGCTCCTCAATGAGATAGACTTCACGAGCACCAGCAGAGATGGCGGCGTCATACACCGCGCGCTTCTCGACCTCTGTCACGCCACTGGGGATGCCAACCACCACCCTCGGGCGCGGGATCGGGATGAGCTTGTCTTCATGAGCCTTTTTGATAAAATAATCCAACATGGCCTCAGTAATCTCAAACTCTGAGATCACGCCATCACGTAATGGGCGAATCGCGACAATGTGCGATGGCGTGCGGCCAACCATTTCTTTGGCTTCAGCCCCAATGGCCAATGGACGTTTGTTCTTTTTGTCAATGGCGACCCAGGAGGGTTCGTTGATGACGATGCCCTTGCCCCGCACACTGACCAAAGTGTTCGCTGTACCCAGGTCGATGCCGATGTCAAGAGAAAAGAGACCTAGCAGAGCATTAATTGGATTAAACACACACATCTCCCGTTGTTTGTAGAGCTGCCGAACATGATTCGGCTAGTGGGCGATTATACCATAATTCAAGTACAGAGCAAAGCTAGCCGATAGTGTTATCGTGTGGTAAAATTAACGGCAGGTAACCGCTGGATAGAGGACAAGGAACGTGGATGTTCTGGAGGTGGTGCGAGGAGAGATACAAGACAAGAATCTGCTTGAAGCAGGGACGACGGTTGTCGTAGGTGTGTCTGGAGGTCCCGATTCGTTATGCCTGCTGCACCTGCTTAACCGGCTGGGAGCAGACTATGGCTGGTCATTGTACATCGCCCATCTCAACCACTGCCTGCGTGGGGCCGACTCAGACGAGGATATGGTATTCGTCGCACTGCTGGCGATGGATTGGGACCTACCTTGCATTATCGAGGTGGCAAACGTGGGAGCTATAGCGCGGCAGGAGCAGCTATCGCAAGAAGAGGCTGCCCGTCAAGTTCGTTACGGCTTTTTGCTCAGTGTAGCGCGCCAGGTAGATGCAACCGCTGTGGCGGTAGGACACAACGCTGACGATCAGAGCGAGACGGTGCTGATGCACTTTCTACGCGGCGCCGGCTCGGCTGGACTAAGAGGCATGTCCCCGTGCGTAGATCTGAACAGCTTCAGGTTAACTCATAGCTCTCCGGCTCCATCTTTCTCAACATCCAGCGTAAAATTGGTGCGTCCACTCCTGGCGGTGCCCCGGACCGAGATACAAGACTATTGCCAGACACATGACCTATCACCTCGCTTGGATCGTTCGAATCTGGACACGACTCACTTTCGCAATCGTCTGCGGCACCAGTTGCTGCCGCTGCTAGAGACGTACAATCCCAACATTAAAATGCTGCTAAGACGCACAGCCACGGTATTAGCGGCCGATTATGAGCTGCTTACAGCCATGCGCGATGAGGCATGGGAGCGATTACTGAGAGAAGATAGTAAAAGCGCGATCAGTTTCGATTTGGTGGGTTGGCGAACATTGCCGTTAGCGCTGCGTCGTGCGACGTTGCGCCAAGCCGCGTATCGTCTGTGTCCCAGATTGCGCGATGTCGATTTTGTGCACATCGAACAGGCAGTGACCATCGCCACCAACGGTTCCACTGGCGCTCAGGCCACCCTGCCCCAGGACCTACGTCTAACGGTGGGTTACCAAACCCTGCGCTTATCCGTAGCAAACCATACTCAAACTGCGCCAGACTGGCCACTGCTATGGTGCAACGATCCTTTGCCCGTTGCAGTGCCTGGCGAAACCGCTCTACCCGGCAGCCAGACGCCGGCGCCTCGACCTGTCTCCACGCACGGTGCTGCGCCCAAGAGGGAGGAGGATACGCACGCCGGCGGCTACGGCTCGTCAGGATGGTGGCTTGAAGCCACTCTGTGCGACTATGAGAAGCAAATCGCTTTGAACAACCCCGACCGCTGGACCGCCTATCTAGACGCGGATCAACTGGGAACTAGACTGGCGCTGCGCCCAAGAAGACCGGGAGACCGCTTCCAGCCGCTGGGAATGGATGGGGACTGCGTAGAGGTGGCGGACTTTATGGTCAACGCCAAAATACCGCGCCGCTGGCGCGGACACATCCCGCTGCTCATTCACAACTATCCTGACTGCGCCGGGAAAGAGGAAATCGTTTGGCTGGTTGGATGGCGAATAGACGAAAGAGTCAAGATCACAGCTAGAACACGACAGGTAATGCGCCTGCGCTGGCACAAGCGTTCCCACGAAAAGGGTTAGCCCCACGCGTTTACCCGTGCTGCCGACGGCGGAAGGGGTCCCACTGGGAAAAGATGAACGATGGAACCAAAAGTGAACCTATGGATAGAAATTGACGGTCAGGTGGTACTGAGCCGATGGCGGGTGGAGTTGTTGAAGGCCATTGCCGAGACCGGCTCTATCAGCAGCGCAGCCGATCGCATGGGGGTGCCCTATCGTCGCGCCTGGCAAAAGATTCACGAGATGGAGGAACGCTTGGGCGCAACCTTGCTTGAAACACAGACCGGCGGTTCTGGTGGCGGCGGAGCTCACCTGACACAAGCGGCCCAAGATTACATCACCCGTTTTCAGCAGTTCAGTGAAGGTATTGATTTGTACGTCCAACGACATTTTCAGGAAGCGTTCTTAAGACCAAGGAGCAACCAGTAATAGTATGGCGGAACACGGCGAACCGCTAAGCCAGCGCGAAAAAGAAGTGCTAGAATCTATAGCAACCGGCGCGACCAACCGCCAAACTGCCGTCGCGTTGTCGGTTAGCGTCAACACCGTAAAGGTACACCTGCGTAATATTTATGTCAAGTTAGGTGTCGAATCACGCACCGAGGCGACGTTGGTCGCCATTCGAGACGGCCTGATCAGCCTGCCAGCGGACGAGACTGGCGTAGAATCAACAGTGCCTGCGGCTCCGCCTGCCCAAGCAGCGCTCCCAGCGGCTGCCGCGGAAGCCGAGACGACGCGAATTCAAACCAAGTCCGTGCCGCCGCTCGCCTGGCCCAAGCGGCTGGCCTTGATCGGCAGCCTGCTACTGGTGATCTTCGCCACTGCGCTAACCTGGCCTCGGTCTCAGACAGCAGCGGTCCCGCAGGACCCCGACACAGACAGTGCACCAAACGGCGGTGGCGATGGGGGTCTGCAGTCCACAAGCACCGATTGGCATGCTCTAGCACCGATGACCACGGCTCGCTCACGTTTTGCCTTGGTCGCCTATCCCAATGACGTGCTCTTTGCTATCGGCGGTGAGACAAACGGTGGTGTCATCGACACAGTAGAGCGTTATGACCCCGTGGCGGACCAATGGACACTACTGACCACCAACAAGCCAACGCGGGTGTCCAATGTAGGCGCGGTAGCCATTGACGAATGGATATACGTGCCTGGCGGGCTAACAGCCGAAGGAAAACCCACCGCTGTCGTTGACGCCTACAATACGACAGATGACACCTGGAGACAGGCGGCTCCGTTGCCCCGGCCTCTCCACGCCTACGCATTGGCCGCCTACCGAGGACGTCTCTACCTTTTTGGCGGTAGAGACGACAATAGTTTTGTCAATACGACCTACATTTACAATCCCGAAAAAGATCAGTGGGAAGAAGGTAGAACGATGCCCACTCGTCGAGCATATGCCGCGGCAGCATCCCTGGGGCCACACATCTTTGTCATAGGCGGATATGATGGACAGCGCGAGCAGTCCACGTGCGAGGTATATGACACCGAACAAGACACGTGGGACACTTGCCAGCCACTGACCCAGGGTCGAGGCGGGCTGGGGCTGATGCAAGTGGCAAACCAACTATATGCCGTAGGCGGAGGCTGGTCCAACTATTTGGGGTTCAGTGAAAAGTATAATCCTGAAACCACCGGCTGGACGCCTTTTGAGACGCCGGTGAGCCGACAATGGCGCAACCTGGCAGCAGCTTCGTCGCTGAGCAAGTTTTATGTGGCTGGCGGGTGGAATGGAGAATACTTGAATGGCGTCTGGGAATATGTCGTGCTGGGATGGCAAATCTATGTCCCCGCGGTGCAGCCTTAAAGATGGACTTGACTCGAAGTTGTTTCACCGCCAATGAATCTATTATCCTGTTCATCTGCGGTCAGGTTTATTTCATTCTGGCGCTCTCTATCATTCTGCGCTCCTACTCTCAGAGCCGTTTGGAGATGGCCCGCACGCTGCCGCTATTGGCCGCTTTTGCGTTGACGCAAGCCCTGGTCAAATGGGGCACCGTTTTCATTCCCATGCAGGCGCTCTATACCTCGGATCGACTCCTATTGACGATGCGCGCTGCTCAACTCTTGCTACTGGGCATGTCATTCACGTTTTTGCTGGCCTTTGGTCTCAAGATGATGCTGCCTCGCTCGTGGCATCCACAAATCGTGCGCAGGGCGTCGCTTTTACTCTACTTGTTCTGGAGTAGCGCGGTCCTTGCAGCCTGGCTGCTCAACCTGGCGCCACCGAACGACATCATCTTGACCGCCGACGTCGCCAGCCGCTACCTGCTCGCTCTGCCCGGTGGTCTTCTCGCCGCCATAGGGCTATGCCGCCAGGCACAAGGCGCCATCGGCTCTATGAAGGTGACCGCCATCAACCACTTCCTGCGTGCCGCAGGCATCGCCCTTGCCATCTATGCACTGCTGGACGGGCTAATAGTGCCGTCTGCACCTTTCTTTCCAGCCAAGTATCTCAATCAGGAGGCCATTCAGAAACTATTGGGCGTGCCCGCGGAATTATTCCTTGGATTGGTCGGCCTGGTTATAGCCTACTCCATCTCGAAGGCGCTCCAGGTCTTTCAAATCGAGACAACCCATTGGATTGAGGAGATGGAGCGCGCTCAGGCCCTGGCGGCCGACCGTGAGCGCATCGGTCGCGAACTGCACGACGGGACTATCCAATCCATCTACGCCTCAGGATTAATCCTGGAAGACGTGCGGCAGGCCTTAGACAGCGAACCAGAACGTGCACGGGCACAACTAGATCGTGCCATAGCCAATTTAAATCGAGCCATCCAAGACATCCGCAGTTACATCTTTGACTTGCGTCACGACGAGGAGGTGGAAGATATCGGAGCAAGCATCGCCCGACTGATCAAGGATTTTAGGATCAACACCCTTATTGAAGTCGATCTGTGTGTCGAAGGCAAACAGCAGCACATGATCGGACCGGACCGGGCGCAAGACCTTTACCAAATTGCGCGGGAAGCCCTGAGCAATGTCGCCCGTCATGCGCGCGCCCAACACGTAGACGTATTGCTGCACTACGGCGAACGTCATTTAACTCTGCGCATAGCTGACGACGGGGTTGGCTTTCCCACATCTAGCCCAGATGGCTCTGGGCGTGGGTTAAAGAACATGCGAGAGCGTGCCCAATTACTAGAAGGGGCATTGGTAGTCGAGGGCACCCCAAAAGAGGGCGTAACAGTGGCCCTCACGGTTCCATACAGAGACTAGATCAGCTCAAGCGTCATAGCAGTCTGGGTGTTGTTCTGGCTTTTCGATGGAAGGACAACTAGGTCGCCAGCCCATCCAATCCGGACAAGGAGTTAGATAACTGGATGAAACAAATGCGCATTATAATTGTGGACGATCACGAAGTCGTGCGGTTAGGGCTCAAAACACTGCTCGATCGACATCCCGATTTCACAGTTATTGACGAGGCCGCCACCGCTCGCGAGGCTGTTGAAAAAGCACTGCGTCACTCCCCTGACGTGGTCGTCATGGATGTGCGTCTTCAAGGAAGCAGTGGCATCGAAGCCTGCCGCGAAATAGTGGCCCAGGCGCCGGACATCAAGGTCATCATTCTGACCTCCTATGCCGAAGACGAACTGCTCTTCGATGCCATCTCAGCCGGGGCTGCTGGTTATGTCCTGAAGCAAATCGGCGGCGACGAATTGGTACGCTCGATTGAAGCGGTGGGGCGCGGCGAGGCGTTGCTTGATCCCAGCCTGGTACAGAAGGTCTTTGCCCGCGTGCGCGAGGCCGCACGAAAAGAAGAAGCTGCTGCTTTTACCGACCTGACCGATCAAGAACTGCGCGTGCTAGCCCAAGTGGCCGAGGGCAAGACCAACCGCGAAATTGCCCAGGCGCTTTATCTTGGCGAGGGCACAGTACGTAACTATGTCAGTAGTATCCTGAGCAAGCTCAGCCTGACAAACCGAGCTGAAGCGGCTGCCTACGCTGTGGAACACAACCTGAAAGACTATTTGTAAGTGTGATAAACACAGCCTACAACACATTTGAGCCGTAAATTACCGCATCAGCCTTGACCAGCGAGGTGAACTGGGGTTCAACCGAAAAGTTGCGCATTGCGTACCTTGCTTGACACTCGGATTGGAATATAATTCGTGAAAAGTTTAAGAGCGTGAGATGAAAGCCGATCTAGTCAACCCCATACACCAACCTGCCCTAAAGACAGTTCGCTGCCCACAATGCGAAACGGTCACTAGCGAGCCGGTAGGCCCAGGTCGCACCACCTGCCCTCAGTGTGGCTTTCGCTTCTGCCCCGAGTGCCACTACTACCGGCATCGCCTGGGCACCGATTTTTGTCTGGCCTGCGGAACCTCGTTCATCTATTTAAAAGAGCGCCGGGTGCCGTTGCTACCCAGCTATCTGGAGCAATACCTGGCTCGCTCAGTGCCACTGATCAACATCTGGTTCCTGTCCTGGCTGGCCCTCAGCTTTAGCGGCGGACCAATCTGGCTTTATGCTTTAATCTGTGGTACGCTCTCCCTCTATTGGCTAGGTCATTTCTGGCGCTTCCGCCAGCGCACCGGCCTGATCTACGCTTCACGCTACGTCGGCGGAATCGGCTTGAGCATTATCCTCACCATGGCGGCTCTTATCCTATTACAATTGTGGCTGATTCGCCCACCTATCGAATGGCAAAGCATTGAGTTATGGGCCTTTATTCTCGTCGCCATGCTGATGGTCCCCCTGGGCATGTTATGGCCGCCAATAATCATGCAAGCACGACTGGGCAAGCAGATCGCCACCGAAGCCGCCACCTACACCGCGCGCTGGGCCGTGTTGGACCGCATGCGATACCGGGATGCGCTCCTGCTACGCATCCCGGACGTCAGACATCTGCCGCCAGTGTCTGATCCCCAGGACGCGTAAAACATGCGCGACATCTGCATAGCGATCAGCGTTATCACTGCTGCGCCGAGCGGCAACCACCACGCGGGTGACTTTTTTGTGCCTCATTGGTGTGGTGATGACAGTTTCAGTCACCCACCCTGCGCTTCTTCAGTGACGATCGTCTCAAAGATTTTGCCGCACTTTGCATTTTTGAATCAACTTGGTCTTGCCGCTGGGCATACGTTCCTTCTTTAGCACCGCGACTTTGCTTTCACCACATTCGGGACATTGGGTCTTCATCGCAACGACTCCT
>CBFDAD010000022.1:0-11953 GCA_965602705.1 uncultured bacterium | reverse complement strand
GAGGGAGCCTGCCCCGAGCGTCGTCGAGGGAGCCTGCCCCGAGCGTCGTCGAGGGGAGTCGAGGAATCTTTACTTTCAATGGCAGAGGGCTTCGGAATGACGCATCACGGGTAGCCAGAGTGGTCACCGAAAAGTCTAGTTTACCAGTGAGGTTAGCGTCATGCCGATTTATGAATATCATTGCAGCGACTGCGACGCCAAATTCGAGGTCCTGCGTCCCAAGGGCAAGGCAGACGAAGCGCCGCTCTGCAAGCACTGTCACGGCATCCACACCACGCGCATGCTCTCGCTCTTTGCTGCGCACAGCGACGGCCGCTCGCTGGCGGGCAGCGGCGGTAGTTGCGCCGGTTGCACGCCGTCGGCTGCTTGTTCCAGTTGTCGCTCTCGCTAGTCTGTCCCAGTGGTCAAGGGTGGGTAGCTAGTCAACCTCGCTCAAAAAAATCAAGGACCGCCGCTGATTGGTTCAGCGGCGGTCCTTTACGTTCAGATGATGTCCCGTCCCAAAGGGACGCTGCGGGGTCGGGAACTTTTATGGACCCTAGGGTACTGACGTGACGTATAGATCGAAGGTTTGTTGGTTATCCAGCAGAAATGTCTCGCCGGCACCAGGTTCCACCACGACGCGTAGGATGTAATGGGAGCGCAGGTCCACCAGCTCGTGCAGCCGAAAGTGTGCTTTTTGACTTTCGCCGGAGGCAATCCGGGCGATCGCAGTTTCTTGCTGGGCCAGTGATGCCATCTGGCCCTCGGCCTCCAATGTCACCTGGATGGCAATCTCGGTCTCGTCGTATAGGCCGCTGTTTTCTACTTCCACAAACAGGTCGACGCCCTGGCGCAGGACTGAGCGACCGATTTCGTTGAGAGGGGGTTCGAAAGTGATACCTGACGCGGTCAGGTTGTGAGGCAGGGGTTGCTGGGGCGAAAGTTCCGAGTTTTCGTCATCCCTATCTACGATGTCAACCTGCACACAGCCTGCCAGGACGAAAGTGAGAAGGGCGACAACCCACGGCAACCATTGGCGCTTCATTGTAGATCTTGCCATATCTGCTCCTATGAAAGGTATTGTTTGTCCCCTGGCAAAGACCAGGCGAGCGGAGGGAGTTATAACCCATGGCGCGGTTTTTGTCAAAGCGTCACATCTGTCCCAGGATAGCCCGGACCGCGTCTTGGGCCAGGTCCAATACCGGTCCTGGCCACAAACCGAGGATGAGCGTGAGGGCGGCGGCGATGACAAGCGCGAGTCGCAGCATTGGGCACAGGTGGGGAGTCATATCGCCGGGCGGTTTTTTAAAGTACATCAGGGCGACGACGCGCAGATAAGCAAAGGCCGAGATGAGGCTGGTCAACACGCCCAGCGCCGCCAGCCAGGTCAAGTCCGCCTCAATGGCAGCCAGGAACAGAGAAGATTTGCCCACAAAGCCACTGGTGGCGGGAATGCCGACCAGCGAGAACATAAAGAGGGCCATCGCTGCCGCCAGCCAGGGCCGTTGTCTGGCCAGGCCGGCGTACGAGGCCAGGTCATAGTCCTCGCGCGGCGGGGTCGCTGCGCGGTGGGCGTTGGCGTGGTCTTTGCCGCGGGCCATCGCAGTCAGCACGGCAAAAGCGCCTAGTTGTGTGAAAGCGTAGACCAGCAGCGAAAACAACAGGCCAACTGATCCCCGTTCACTCCCAAAGGGACGCTGCGCAGAGAGTGCGGCCACGCCCATTAACACATAGCCGGTTTGAGCGATGCTTGAGTAGGTCAGCATGCGTTTGACGTTGGTCTGGGACACGGCGGCCACGTCCCCCAGGGTCATGGTCAGCGCGGCCAGAACAGCTACAACCGGCGTCCATTTCTCTCCTGGCGGCGGTAGGGCCACCAGGACCAGCCGCCCCAGAGCAGCGAGACCCGCCGTTTTAACGCCCACCGACATAAAGGCAGTGATGGGTAGGGGCGCATCCTCGTAAACGTCGGGTATCCACATGTGGAAAGGGACCGCGCCAACCTTGAAGGCCAGACCCACCAGGATCAACGCCGCGCCTACGGCCACCAGCGCCATATCCCCTGCCATGGCTCCCTGGATGATTTTCGGCAGTGCAGTGGTACCGGCGCCCCCGTAGACCAGCGCGATGCCGTAGACGAGAAAAGCTGAGGCAAAAACCCCCAACATAACGTGCTTGAGAGCCCCTGCTTTCGACCTTTCGATCGTCTCGGACGGGCTCGTCCTTAGCGTCAGCGGAGAGGGCGGCTGGCTGCTCGCGCCAAAGCCGGACAGAATATAGAGGGGCATAGAAAGTAGCTCCAGCGAGACGAACAGGATGATCAGGTCGTTGGCGCTGGACAGCAGGGTCATACCGCTGAGGCTCAACAACAGTAGCGGATAATACTCGCTCCGCCGGCGCCCTGCGCCGGCGCTGTCCTTCGACGGGCTTTGCGCAGCATCCCGAACGTAGCGAGTGGACAGGACGCTGTCCACCGGGGCAGGGGCGTGCCGCGAGAGCAGTATGGACAGCATGCCGGCAAGGATGAGGATGATGTGTGTGAACAGGCTGAAATTGTCCAGGCTGACGGAGTCGTTAAAGCCACTTACCGGACGGTCCCAGCGCAGGACGCTGGCGAGCAGGGCTGCGCCCAACCCGATCAACCCTAACCTGGCGGAATTTGCCCATTGGCGCTGTTTGGACATGAACAGCGCCGCCAGCAGGAGCCCCAGCGCCCAGGCTATCATAATGAGCGTGGGTAGAATGGCCGTCAAATCGGCCCCGGTCGGTATCAGCATGATTGGTCCTGTTCGGCGCACCTCCAGCCTTCCGAGGTCTACAAAGACCTCGGAAGGCTGATTTGACATCGTCGAGCTATGTGAAAATAAACCACGCCATGATGGCGGCGACACCTAGTAAAATCGCAAGGGCATATTGGCGCACGTAACCGCTCTGTAACTTGCACAGCCCGCGTGAGCTACTCTGCACCATCCTGGCTAAACCTTTGGCAACGGTGTCAAGTAAACCCAGTTTAACGCGGTCGGCGAGAAAGGCCGCCGTTCTCTCAAGCGTCTCGGTCACTTTCATAACAAGTGCCTACTCTTTCATTGAATTGATCTCGTCTATGTCAACGTCACGCCGGGTCTTGAAAACGGTCACGATCAATGCCAGCCCCACGGCAGCCTGGGCGGTGCATACAGTCATCACCAGGAAGGCGATGACCTGGCCGTCCAGATGGTCGTAATGGCGGGCAAAGGCCACGAAAACCAGGTTGGCCGCGTTCAGCATCAATTCCACTGACATGAACATCAGGATGGCGTTGCGCCTGATCAGCACGCCGACCGCGCCAATGATGAACATGGCCGCGCTCAAGGTGATATAGTGTGTGACGGTGATCACTGATCCTTCTCCTTCCCCAAGGGACGCCGCGCAGTTTTGGTCAGGGTCAGCACAATCGCGCCGATCATCGCCACTAGCAGGATTACGGACGTGACCTCAAAGGGCAGCAGGTAACGGCCAAACAGCGCTTCTCCGAACCCTCGAGGGCTGCTGTCGGCGAGCGCTTGAGGAAACTCTGGCTTGCGCTGCAGTCGCTCCAAGAGCAAATAGCTCCACTCGGCCAACAACACCCAGGCCAGCAGCACCGCCACCGGACTCTGCCAGTCCGGTTTGCCCTTTCTGCCGGGTGTTCCTGATGGGTGTGCGCGCCTATCGGTGTCCAGGAGCACAATGACAAAGAGAAACAGGACCATGATCGCGCCAACGAAGACGGCCACCTGAGCCAGCGCCAGGAAGGGGGCATTGAGCACCAGGTATAGGACGGCGATGGCACTGCAATTGATCACCAGAAACAGCGCCGCGTGGACCGCGTTACGGCTGGTCACCGTGGCCATGGCCGCCAGCACGGCGATGGCCGCCGGGATTAAAAAGACAATCACGTCAATGGTCACGACATTCAGTCTCCTGTGTCTGTGACTCGGGACGCGGATCGAACCCCGAGTTCACGATTCTTCCTTGCCGGCCCTGGGATCGCCAAAACGGGTGATCAGCGGCAGGATCGGCCGGTCACAAGTGCCTGGTTCGACCGCGCGCGGCGTGGCGAGTTCGGGCGAGGGCGGCTCGACCAGCAACATCTCTTTCGTGTAGATCATGCTCTCACGACTCGGCCCCGCGAGTTCGAATTGGTCCTCCAACACGATGGCGTTGGTTGGGCACGCGTCCTCGCAAAAGCCGCAAAAGATGCAGCGGATCATGTTGATCTCGTATACGCAGGCGTAACGCTCGCCCGGCGAGTACCGTTCCTGGTCTGTGTTCTCGGCCGCCTGCACAAAGATGGCACCCGCCGGGCAGGCGGCGGCGCACAAGCCGCAACCGATGCAACGCTCAAGGCCGTTCTCATAGCGTTTTAGCAGCGGCCGTCCCTTGAAGCGCCGGCGCATTGAACGCCGGACTCGCGGGTATTGCAGCGTCACTGGCTCGTGGAACACCTGGGATAGCGCCGTCAGCTTCTTTTTCATAATAAGACCATCAACCCTGCTGTCACGACTATGTTGAGCAGCGAGAGCGGCAGCAAGACTTTCCAACCCCAGTTCACCAGGCGGTCGGAACTCAAGCGGGACAGCGCGGCCCGTAGCCAGACCAAAAGGACCAGTAACGCCAATACTTTGCCGCCAAACCACAGCGGTGATAGCCAGCTAAAGCCGCCGATACGCTCCCATAGTCCACCCAATAGATTGGCAAAGGGAGGCAGCCATCCGCCGAAAAAGAGCGTCACCCCCAGGGCGCTGATAGCGATCATTTTTACGTACCTGGCCACAAAGAACAGCGCGAACTTGACCCCGCTGTATTCAGTGTGATAACTGGCGATCAGTGCGTGATCGTCTTGAAACGGGTCAAATGGTGCGCGATCGGTTTCGACGAGTGCCGTGAGCAAAAAGACCAGGCCCGCAACAGGTTGGAGAAAGATAAACCAGACGCCGACGTCTTTTCCATCGATTTGAAGCGTTGCCAGTTGTCTCAACACGATGTCATTCAGGCTCATGCTGCCGCTTAACAGCAACACGCCAACGACGGCCAGGGCCTGTGGCAACTGATAACTGAGCATCTGTACTGTCGAGCGCAGGCCGCCCAGCGAGGCATAGGGGTTGTTGGAGGCCCAGCCAGCCAGGATCACGCCATAAACTGAGAGAGAAGCAATCGCGCATACATAGATTACGGCCACGTTGATGTCGGTCAGGCTCAGTGCGACCTGGGTACCGCCCGCGTTGACTGTAGCGCCTAGCGGCACGACGCCCAAGAGCAACAAGGGCGGCGTAACGGCGACGATGGGCGCCAGGATAAACAAGATGCGGTCGGCCCGGGCAGGGATTAACTCCTCCTTAAAGAGCAACTTGAGCGCATCAGCCAGCGGTTGAAGCAAGCCAAATGGCCCCGTCCGGTTGGGGCCATAGCGGGCCTGAGTGCGGGCGACTATCTTGCGCTCGACCCAGGTCATGGTCGCACACCCGGTCAGGGTCACGATGACGATGACGATGCTCTTGGCGATCGCTTCAAGCATGGGTCAGGTTTCCAACCTTTCGACGGCTCTCACGGTGAGTGGCCCGGTAGGCAGATGAGCCGGAACCAATACCACGCCGGCAGGTACGTGATCGTTGAGATGGACCGTCAATTGGACCGTTCGTCCACCCGAGCTCGCGTACACTGGCGTGCCTTTTTCCAACTGTAGACGCTCGGCATCGTGGGGATTGATCTCCATAGGGGGCGGCTCGTCTATATTCCCACGCAAGCGTCCGTGCAGCACCGCGGAGCAATTAATCAATCTGCCCTGCCTGTACAGCCACCGCACGGACACGGCCATCAAGTCCGCGCCAAACAGGGCCGGCAACTCAACCCAGTCGAAAGCCGGTGTGACGTCTCCTGTCCCAAAGGGACGCTCCGCCGTCCCGAAGGGACGCTGCGCAGCCCCGAAGGGACGCTGCACAACCTCGGCTGCCGCAGGCCAGCGTAGACCCAGTCCAATGTCGTTGGAGCGGGCGGTGCCACTGAAATAGATCGACTCGGCGCCTACGGGCGGCCATTGCGGTCCGGCAGCGCCGAGTGTCTCCAGCGATATCCCGGCGTACTGGGGCACCGCTTGCTGAATGGCAGCCAACACGCCGGCCGATGAGTCGAAATCCCAGTCCGCTCCCAGTCGACGCGCGACGTCGGCCAGAATGGCCCAGTCGGCCCACCCCTGGCCCATAGGGGGTAGCGCACGCTCAAATCGCTGTACGCGCCGGTCGCCGCTGGTATAGGTGCCGTCCCGCTCAGCAAAGCTGAGCGCGGGTAACACGATGTCGGCCTGGCGGGCCGTGTCGGTCAGAAATAGCTCCTGCACGACCAGGAAGTCGAGGGCGTCCAGCGCCGGATTGACTGCTTTGGCAAAAGTCTGGATGGTGGTCGGGTCATCTCCTGCGAGGTCTGCCCCAACGACCCACATCAGTTTGATGCTCCCGCCCCTTGCGGCGGACAACATGCCGCTCAAGTCCCAACCGTGCTCGACGATTTCCTTGTAACCGGGGCCGAGGTTGGGTCGGACGCCCATGTCGGCCGCGCCCTGGGTGTTGTTGTGCGGCCATAGCGGCAAGAGGCCGTTATTGGCTCGACCGACGTGGCCCGTCGCCAACAGCAGGTTGGCCCCAGCCTGGGCCAGGGCTAATGCGCCATAGTCGTTTAGCCCCTCGCGCCCAAACACGACGATGGCATTCTCCGCGCGGCCAAAGGTCTCGGCGGCCGCTTTGAGATCCTGGGCAGAGACGTCCGTCAACCGCTCGATTGCGGCAGGGTCAAATCTGGCCAGGTTTTCCTGGAATTCCTCCACACCTCTGACAGCGCTGGTCAAGAGATATTCTTCTTTTAGGAGCAGTGTGGTAAGGCCCAGCAATAGATGGGGGGCGCTGCCGTATCGAACGCGCAAGTGATGGCTGGCGTAGCGGTCTAGCCTGGTTTCGCGCCCGTTGACGACGATGAGCTTTGCACCTCGCTGGGCCGCGGCCTTGATTCGCAGGAACCAGAGGGGCGCTTGTTCTTCTACGTCCCCGGCGACGACGAGGATCACGCTGTTTTGTCCCAGGTGATTCCAGTTGCTTTGGCTGCCGATGCCGTAACGGGCGACCAGGTTAGCTCCGGGCGCGCTGGGAAAAGTGTCCACGTGCGGTGTGCCGATGACGTCACGCATCAGCGTCTGGAACAGGAACAGGTCTTCGTTGCTCAGGCGGTCGCCAGCCACGCCGGCGACCTGGGCCGGATGCACGACCTTGATACGTCGGGCGACCAGGTCCAGCGCTTCGTCCCAGGTGGTTGCTGTCAGTTCGCCATCTTGTCGGATGAGAGGGGTGGTCAGCCGGTCGGCAGCGCGTGTGTGGTGGTGACCGTAACGCCCCTTGTCACAGATCCAGATTTCGTTGACTGCTTCGTTTTGGCGGGGCATGACGCGCTTGATCACCAGGCCGCCCCCGTAGCTGCTCGTCTCACCTGTATCCCCTGTGCTGCGGGGTGTTGGCACACATGCCTCCACGCGGATGTCCAGCGTTATGTTGCAGCCAACAGCACAGTGATTGCACAGGCTCGCGTGGTGCTTCATCTCCCAGGGGCGAGCGACAAAGCGAAAGTCAGCGCTGGTCAAGGCACCCACAGGGCAAATATCGGTGGTGTTGCCGCCAAAGTAAGAGTCAAAGGGCGCGTCTGGACGGGGCACAAGCTCTAATCTGCGCCCGCGGCGCTCCAGACTCAGCGCGGGGTCGTCGGCGATTTCCTCCATAAAACGCACACAGCGCCCGCACTGTATGCACCGTTCCTGATCCAGGATGATCAAGTCGCCCAGGGGGACGTGTTTGTCCAGACGCCCCTGGTCGTCTAGAGCAAGGCGGCTGTTACCCGAGCCGTAGGCTATGGTGAGGTCCTGTAAAGAGCACTCGCCTCCTTTGTCGCAGATGGGGCAGTCGAGGGGATGGTCGCTTAGCAGGGACTCGATGACGGCCTGGCGAGCCTGGGCTATGCGTGTGGTCAGCGTCCGCACCACCATGCCCTCGGAAACAGGCAGCGTGCACGCGGTCTGTAGGTCCGGTGACCAGCAGATGGCGGGATCGTCGTTCTCGTCCCGTTGCACCTGACCGGTTTCGGGATCCACGCGAGGCGTGCCTACCTCAACGAGGCACATGCGACACGTGCCGGTCGTAGAGAGTTTGGGATGGTAACAAAAGACCGGGATGTCAATGCCAGCTTGCTTGGCAGCGTCCACGATGAGGGTGCCGGCTGGCGCGGCCACTTGGCGGTCGTCTATAGTGAGGGTGATAGTGTCTGTCATAAGCGTTGATTATGCCTCAGCGCTATCTCGCTTGCTCAAATAGCAGACATAGTCTGCCTGTAGATATCCCGCCTGCTCAAACAGGGTCAGCGAGGCCGCGTTGTGTTTTTCGACCAGAGCTGCGATCACGTGTATGCCTTGCGCTCTCAGCGCCTCTTCGGCGGCGACAATCAGACGCCTGGCGTGTCCTTGCCGCCGGCGGTCAGGATCTACGGCCAGCCGGTTGATCCAACCTTTACGCCCGTCGTGGGTGGCAATGATCACGCCGATGAGTTGCCCTTTTTCTTCCAGACCCAACACTGTCTGCGCACCGTTCTCAAATTGACGTGCAAAGGCTTTGCGGCTATCCCGCCCTCGGGGTCGCGATGGCAATCCTGAGCGTCGCCACAGCGCCATCACGGCGTCGTAATCCTCGATCCCGAGTGTTTTCAGCTCCATCTTTTTTTCTCCGCGGCCCGTTTCAGTGGTCTCCCCGTTGTGTTGATGGGGAGAATCTACCACGCATGGCACGATCAGCGGTCTACTTCTCCTATAAGCAGGTCGATGCTGTTGACAGTGGACACCAGGCCAGCCAGTGTCAGCCCTTGGGTCATCGCCGGCAGGGCTTGCAGGCTGGCGAAAGTCGGCGTGCGAAAGTGGATGCGGCGGGGTTTGCCGCTGCCGTCGCTGTTAATATACACGCCGAACTCGCCCCGGGGCGACTCAATGGCGTGGTAGATTTCTCCCTTGGGCGGACAAAAGCCTGCGGTCCACAATTTAAAGTGATGGATGAGGGCTTCCATACTGTAGGCGAGTTCCTCTTTGGGCGGCGGGGCGATCTTGCGATCATCGATCATCACCGAGCCGCCAGGTAGTCTGTCAAGTGCCTGTTCGATGATGCGCAGACTCTGCCACAACTCCAGGCTACGGCAGAGATAGCGGTCGTAGGCGTCGCCGTTGGTTCCCAGGGGCACGTCGAACGCCAAGTGTTCGTAGCAACAATAAGGCTCGACCTTACGCAGGTCCCAGTCTACGCCAGAGGCGCGCAGGCATGGCCCTCCCAGGCCCCAGGCGATAGCTTGCTCGCCGTCGATGACGCCGATACCCACGCTGCGTTCTTTCCAGGTGGGGTTATCTTTTAACGGACGCTCATACTCACGGATCCGACCAGGTATAGAGCCTAGAAACTGGCGTACGGCTGGTTCGAAATCCTCCGGCACGTCGCGCCAGAGACCACCGACGCGAAAGTAACTGGTCATGATACGCTGGCCGGCGCACATCTCAAAGATGTCGAGGATGTGTTCTCGCTCGCCAAGGGCGTTACGAAACACGCGCACCGCACCTACGTCAAGGCCGCAAGTGCCCAGCCAGATCAGATGGCTGGCGATGCGTGACAATTCGGCCAGGATGACTCGGATGTACTGGGCGCGGGTCGGTACCTTTTCCGGGATCCCCAGTAGTTTTTCCACCGCCATCACGTAACCCAGGTTATTGGAGAGGGGAGAAAGCCCGTCGATGCGCTCCATTGTGGGGATGATTTTGGTATAGGTTTGCCCTTCGCAACTCTTTTCGATGCCGGCATGCAAATAGCCAACGTAGGGCACGCAGGAGACGATTTTCTCAGCGTCGAGCTCTAGCAGCAGGTGCAAGGCGCCGTGGGTGCCGTATTGTGGCCCCATGTTCAGCAGTACTGTCTCGCCGGTCAACGCGCGTGACGAAATCAGATGCTTGACCTTTTCCAACTGTTCGTCTCTTACCGGCGCCAGAGAACCCACGAGTTCATTCCCTGGCTGCGCCTCGTTGGCTAGCATTTGATTCTCCACTCATTCCTTTGCGCAAGGTTTGTCGCGAAAAACGCGTTCCCGGTTGAAGGAAAAAGCGACTTCTTGCACAGATCCGGGACCATCACGGCGCAACGGGGGCGGCGCGTCCCAATCGTCGGGCAGAAGCAGCGGCCGCATATCTGGGTGCCCCACAAAATCAATGCCAAACAGGTCGTGTATCTCACGCTCGTGCCAGGCGGCGGGGGGCCAGACGCCCGTCAGGGTTGGCATGTGGGCATCGTGTTCCTCCAGGCGGACCTTGACCCGTAGTCGTCGTGGGCCCTCTTTGGCGCCGCCGTGCGTCCTGGACAGGCGGCTCGTCGGGATGGACAGCAGGTGCACGTTGACCTCGAAACGCGGCTGCTCGGGCCACACGTCCACGGCGCTCAAATCGCACAGATAGTTAAAGGTCAGTGCCGGGTTGTCGCGTAAAAAGGTGCAAACGTCTACGACCGCAGCACAGTCCACAACGAGGGTCAGTTCATCCAGGAAATCGATCGCCTCCTGCACTGCCTGGGGAAACTCCTCTTGCAGTTGTGTTACGATGGGATGCGGTTTTTTCATCAGGTCTTATTCCCAGGTCGTTAGCTTTTCGCCCGTGATTTTTCTTTGAAGCTGCGTGATACCGTGGACAAGAGCCTCAGGGCGCGGAGGGCAACCAGCGACGTAAACGTCTACGGGTATCACCTCGTCCAGGCCCTGTATGACGGCATAGTTGTTAAAGACGCCGCCACAGGAGGCACAGTCGCCCATCGCGATGACCCACTTGGGGTCAGGCATTTGATCGTAAAGTTGGCGCAACAGCGGCGCCATTTTGCGTGTCACCCGTCCTGCCACGATCATCAGATCGGACTGGCGAGGCGAGGCGCACATCAACGCCATACCAAAACGTGACAGATCGTAGTGGGCCGTCTGGGCCGACAGCATCTCGACGCCGCAGCAGGCCAGGCCCAGCGGCAAAGGCCACAGGGCGTTACTGCGCGCCCAGTTCAACACCTGCTCCAGTTTGACGGTGACAACACCCATGTTGGCCAGCTTGTGTTCTAATCCCACTCTAAAGCTCCCGTCTTCCAGACGTACGCGAGCCCGACAAACAGAATCGCCATAAAGGTCAACATCGCGGCGAATAGGAAGAACTCGGCGTCCGTGTTCAAGAACAACACCCCCCAGGGGAAAAGAGAGATCGCCAGGGTATCAAAGAGCGCAAAGAGTGCCACAATTCGGTAAAGCTTGACCGGGACCCGGCGCTGGGATGGGCCGACAGTGGTCAGGCGTGGTTCGTACGGCTCTGCCTTGCGTGGCGTGGGCCGCCGGGGGCCAACGCGGTGACCTATGAAGACAGCCAGAGAGGGAATAGCCATAGAGACGATCAGTAAGGCGAGGATGCTGATATAATTATCGAGCATCAAAGGTCTCCTTCCCCTAAAGCGCTTGTCCCTCCTTGGCTAAGGTGGGCGCAATGCGTGCAGTCTATCACGGGCGGTGCCCTTTGTCAAACAAATCTGTTGTGCTGGGTGCCGAATAAAGTCGTTCGACAGGCAAATGGGCTTATGATAAAATGGAAACACGGTTTGAGGGGCGATTTTAGGCGATTTAGGAGGTCTGAAATGGAGACGGTGAGTGCGTTCGAGGCTAGAAAGACAGCCGGCAGGATGGGCTGGCTGTTGGGCGCTTCGGTCTTGGCGATACTTGCATTGTGGGCGCTCATCGGGCTAATAAGTCGGCCGCTGGGGGCGGAAGCGTTGGCCAGGAGAATCTATGTTGATGGTGACAAAGGTGCGGATGGCCCCGGTTGTGGAATAAGTACTGGCCCGTTGGCGTGCAAGACGATCCAAGAAGCGGTGAT
>CBFDAD010000021.1:0-12079 GCA_965602705.1 uncultured bacterium | reverse complement strand
GGCCACTAAGGGCGCCCAGGATGAGCGGTGTGGCGCGCACGATTGATTCGCGCAACATGGCGAACAGGCTCAGGCTGTCCCCTCGGGTAGCCCAAACCAGCAGCGCGCTGACGGCGAAAAAGCCCACGAGCCCCGCTGCCAGCCCGGTCCCTTCGGTGCCCCGCACCCACTGGTAGGCAGCGGCAAACATGCAGAACGCGCCCAATGCCCACAGCGTGGCCCGCGAGGGTAGATCCACCAGCGTCTCGTCCTTGCCAAACTGCGTAAAGCCTGACACGTCTTCTGATGGTACCTTCCACGCGGCCAACAGGATGATGAACAGGCCTCCCGCAAAAAAGATGAGGCTCAGAATTAGCTCGCGGTTGAGCCTGATACTGGGTCTGAACGTTCGTCGGTGTGTTAGTTGCGTCATTTTAGGCCCCCCATCCGCGTGAGAACACCACTTGGCCTTCTTCTTCCTCCCGCTCTCGCAAGCGGTAGATGGCGCGCACGATCGCTGGTGCGGCGATAAAGACGATCACCATGGACTGCACAATCGACACGATTTCAATGGGGATGCTGGCGATTGACTGCATACGCGTGCCTCCGGCCCGCAAGAAACCAAAGACCAGGGCCGAAACCGTGACCCCCAACGGATGGCTCTTGCCCAGCAGCGCCAGCGCGATGCTGTCAAAGCCATAACCCGCCGAAAAGCCCAGCGCCATGTTGCGGGTGATGCCCATCACCTGGACCGAACCGGCCAGCCCGGCCAGTCCGCCACTGAGGAACATCGCCAGCACGTAATTCCGGGCCACGCTCATGCCGCCGTACCGGGCCGCGTTGGGATTGGCGCCAACGGTGCGCAGCTCAAAGCCCCACACCGTCTTCCACAGTAGCCACCAGACAAAGACCGCCGCCGCAATGGCGACGAAAAAGCCCCAGTTGAAACGTATAGGATGCTGCATGAAACGCGGCAAATACGCTGTCGGCGCGATCTCTTTGGTGCGCGCTGTCCCCTCCACGTATTCCATCGGCCCGTTCAAAAGCCATTCGCTCAGCTTGAAGGCGATATAGTTGAACATGATGGTGTTGATGACCTCGTGGGCACCGACTTTGGCCTTGAGGAAACCAGGGACGGCGGCCCAGAGACCGGCAGCAAGCACCCCCGCTCCCAACGCCAGGGGGATGTGTAGCAGCGCCGGGAGCCCCGTAACCGCGTACCCGACGAAGGCTGTGGCCAGCCCGCCGATGACCAACTGTCCCTCAGCGCCGATGTTAAAGAGACCCGCGCGAAAACCCAGCGCTACCGCCAGCCCGGCCAGGATGTAGGGAATCGAGTTGACCAGGCTCTCGCTCAAGGGGCGTAACGCCGAGTAGAGCGGTTTGGGGTTGTCCTCGTCCAGCCAGGTCTTGAACCCTTCAAAGATGGCCTTGGGTCTGCCAAGCGCGCCTTCAAAGAGCGACACGTAGGCTACCCTGACCGTCCGCCAGGCAGTGCTTAGACCCACACCGGGCTCGTCGAAAAAGTTCTGCACCGTCGCCACACCAGGGCCGACGCTGGGATACAGCGCCCGCGCGTCTTCGAGGCTGATCTCGGTCGTCTCGTCGGACACTTTTTCAACGACGGTGCGCCGTTCCTCCTGGGTGGCAGCCAGCAGCAAGTCGCCGTCCTGAGCGTTGGGGAAGTACTTGCGCGCCGTCTCCAAGTTGATCTGGGTGCGAAAGCTGGTCACGTTCTCGACGACCATCACTTCCCAGATGCCTGGCAAGGCGATCGTATCACCCACTTGCACCTGGCGACCCGCGACCTCGTCCGGACTCAACGCTTCAGCGCCCTTGAAGTTGAGTTGGCTCAAGTCTTCCGTTACCTTCTCAACGACGATGATGCGTTCGGTGTCGCCGAGCGAGATCACGTCGCCGGATTGCACGTGCGCTCGAGAAAAGATCTCTGAGGCCTCGGTTAGTCCAATCTGTTTGTCAACGGCTACTACGTACCGCTGCAGATGAGTAAAGGCTTCAATCACGTCGGGATCGGTGACGACGATGATCACTCCAGCGATAATCAATGCGGTAAAGACAGCCAACAGGGGGATAATCAGGCTTCTTAGCGCCTCGCTTTTATCGCTCTGTTGCTTTGCCTCCGAGGCAACTGGGCTGGCTTGTCCTTGGGGTAGTCCTAGTGATTCGTCTTTTGGATCGGTTGTTGGGTGAGGATCAGGTGTCATTTCTTTCTCCCTCAAGCTGCCAGTTTTTGATTGTTAGTCTCTGTGCTTCCTGCCATCAACAGGCCGAGTTGCTCGCGAGTTGCCTCTTCTCGATCCAGAACTGCCACCGCTCGGCCCTCAAACATTACGGCAATGCGGTCAGACAGAGCCATAATTTCGTCCAGTTCGGCCGACACCAACAGCACTGCCGCGCCCTGATCGCGCATTTTGACGATCTCACTGTGAATGAACTCAATAGAACCGACGTCGAGGCCCCGTGTCGGCTGGGCGGCGATGAGCAGCTTGACCGGGCGCGACAATTCGCGAGCCACGATGACCTTCTGTTGGTTGCCGCCAGACAGGTTGCTTGCTGGCAGGTAGATGCTGGGTGTGCGCACGTCAAAGGTCTCTACCAACTTTTCTGCGTTGGCGACGATGGCCGCCTCTTTCACCAACACCCCGTTTGCAAAAGGCGGCAGGTAGTAGGTGTTGAGCACCAGGTTGTCGAGAATGGGATAACTGAGCACCAGGCCGTTCTTTTGACGGTCTTCAGGGATGTGGGCAGCGCCGGTTTCGGTGACGGCACGCGGCGATTGATTGGTCACGTCCTGTCCCAGTATCACCACACTGCCGCCGGTGGCGCGACGCAAGCCAGTGATTGCCTCGACAAGTTCCGTCTGACCGTTGCCCTGTACCCCCGCGATCCCCAAAATCTCTCCAGCGCGTACGTCAAAGCTGACGCCATTCAACGCTTCCTGGAAACGATTGTCCAGGGCATGTAAATCTTTGACCTCCAACACCACCTCACCCATCTCGGCTAGCGCCTTTTTGACGGTCAAGGTCACTTCTCGACCGACCATCATCGTCGCCAACTGCAGTTCGTCGCTCTCAGTCGGCGTGGTTGTGCCGACGACCCGCCCGGCGCGCAGCACGGTGATGCGATCGGCCACGGCCAGCACTTCTTTGAGCTTGTGAGTGATGAAAATGATGCTCTTGCCTTGCGCTACCAGGCCCTTCATCACCTCGAATAGCTCGTCGGCCTCTTGGGGCGTGAGCACGGCCGTTGGCTCGTCGAGGATGAGGATATCGGCCTGGCGATAGAGCATCTTGAGGATTTCCACCCGTTGCTGCACGCCGACGGGCAGCACGCCGACCACAGCGTGAGGTTCTACCTGGAGCCCGTACTGCTCGGACAGCGCCTTAATCTCGGTAGCCGCCTTGCGCCGGTCGAGGAAGGGACCGTTGGTGACCTCGGAGCCGAGGATCATGTTCTCCGTGACGGTCAGTGGCGGCACCAATTGAAAGTGCTGGTGGACCATGCCGATGCCCTGGGCGATGGCGTCGCGTGGTTCGCTGATCTCAACTTTTTCCCCGTTGATGAAAATCTCCCCGTCGTCCTGGCTATAAAGCCCGTAGAGAATGTTCATCAATGTGCTTTTGCCAGCCCCGTTCTCGCCCAAAAAGGCGTGAATCTCGCCCTTTTCAAGCGTGAAGCTGATGTGGTCGTTGGCCAATACACCGGGGAACCGTTTGGTGATGTTTCGCACTTCGAGGACTGGGGTCATAGGCGCTCCTTTAGATCAAGATGCTGCAGATATAAAGTGCCGAGGGATGCCCGAGTATGCTCTGCACAGAATTACCTCTGCTAAAAGTCTGTCAACCCGTGAATATGGCAAGTGCCCAATCGTGAGGTACGGGCATGGGTGTCTGCTGATTCATTCCGAGTTATTTCTGTTTGTCCCTTGGGACAGAAAGGTAATGTTTAGGAAATGATCGAGCGGAATCTGAAACTTGCGGGGCATTATAGCCCATCAGAATAAAGTGTGCAACTATCCAACACGGCCACCGAGCGACCCTCGCCCGGCGGCCGTGCGATTGTTTTCCAACTCGCCGCAATCGGCTGCCTGTTAGCCCCTATTGTGTTGGAACCAGCAAGACCTCTGCGCCTACACGCTCGGCAGCCCACCCGCTGTTCCCCTGGCCGTCTTGCACTTTCCACCAGCGGAGACCGTCTGCCTCTTCAGGCCCCTCAAGTATCGTGACGATCGTTCCGTTGTCCAGTTTGCCAACCGTCTCGGCGCCCAGGCCTGCTTCAGCACGCAGGTTAATGAATTGATATTTTGTAGTGACCTGCGCGCGTCCTCCCACGGTGGGCGAGGGGACGCCGCCTTCAGGCGTGGCCGTTGGCGTGAGCACCAGAGTAGCCGTTGGCGTGAGCACCAGAGTAGCCGTCGGCGTTATCTCGGGCGCAGTCGTGGGTTCAAGCGTGGGGACGGCCGTCGGTGTGACGACCGGCGCCGCCGTAGGCGCCGGAAGCGTCGCCGTCAAGGTTGGTGCGGCGGTGGGTGCGAGTGCGGGCAGCGCCGGCGCCTGGTCGCTCCAGTCGACCGGAGCCAGGAACACGTCGCCACCAAAAGCATCCACCACCCAGCCGACCCGTTCTTCACCACCGTTTACGTTCCACCAGCGCAGATCCCCCACCTCCTCCGGTCCATCTACCACGTCCACCTGGTCTTCGTTCTCCAGTTGCGTGATGACGTTCCCGCTCAACGCCGGTTGGTCGCGCAGGTTGAGCGCGAGTCCATCGCCGATGTTCACGCGCGCCCGCACGCCGACGGTAATGGCCTCTGGAGGGGGGCGCAGCGTGGGAGAGGGTAGGGGAGTATCGGTGGGCGGGACTATGGGCACCGTAGTGGGCGTCGCTGTTTCGGGGGGCACGGTGTCGGTTGGCGGCGGAGCGGTGTTGGTGGCTACCTCAACTACTTGAAGCACGGTCGCTGTCACTTCTGGTGCGGGCGACTCGTCCTTTTGTAGAACCAGCTTATAAAACGCGAAGAATAGCCCCGCCAGTATTAGCACCAGGACTATTACACCGATGATGGCTAACCAGCCACGTCTTTGTGGTGAGGACCCTCCAACACCGTACATCGCTCGCCTCCTGTGTGCGTTCAGTCGTTCGTCAGTGCTAGAAAAAAGCCTGTCTATCTATTACAAGTTTAGCACAAGCTGGCGTATGTGGCAAGGGGGTTTTCTCTGCGTCCCTTTCATCTGGCGGCTAGACGGGGCCGGACAGGTGGGTTATAATGGCTGGCACCAGGTTTAACGCATGCCCCGTGAAATGATGCAATCAAAGGCGCCCCACCTGCCAGGTTGCGGTGGGTGCATAGCTTCCAGAGAGACTGTAGCGCTATGACAGCAGATCCAAAGACCACGTCGACGGCAAAGGTCAGATACCGTTCGTGGAGCTTTTGGTTAGGGTTTCTCGTCAGCTTGGGCTGTCTGGTGTGGGCTGTTCGCGCGTTAGATTGGCCCGCCGTGGTCAGCGCCCTGGCCAGCGCCAACGTGGTCTGGGTCGGATTGGGTGTGTTGACCATCTTGCTGAGCATCGGGACGCGCTTGGCGCGCTGGGCAGTGTTGCTTTATCCGCGCCAGGCACAACCGCATAGCCTGTTGGCTGCCATGCTCATCGGGCAGTTGTTAAACTATTTTGCGCCGGCCCGCGCCGGTGATTTGGCCCGGGCCTATCTACTGGGCTACACGGAAAGCGAAAGCAAGGTCTGGGCGCTGGGCACCGTCGCCCTGGAAAAGTTTTGGGACATCTGGGCATTGCTGGTCTTGATTGGTTTGCTCTCTTTTTCGACGGCACTGCCCGACTGGCTCGTGTCGCCAGCGCAGGGACTGGCGCTGTTATCCATCCTGGCGTTGGTGGTCGCCTGGCTGGTCGTCAGGAACCGGTCGTGGGCCATCGCCCGCATGGCGTGGCTGGGACGCTATCTGCCATCCAACGTCAGTGCGCGCCTGCATAGCGGTGTTGAGCGTTTGCTTGACGGGCTCGACGGGCTGCGCCGTCCGCGCGTCTGGTTCTGGGCAGGGGTCTGGTCCGCCGCCACCTGGGGGATAGGCGCACTGACCAATCACACGATCCTGATGGCGCTGGGTCTGTCGTTGCCCTTCTCCGCCTCGCTGATGTTGATGGTTGTGTTACAGCTAGGTGTGGCCGTGCCTACTCTACCGGGTCGCGTCGGCCTCTTTGAAGGGCTGTGCATCGTCGTTCTAGCCTTGTTCAGTATAGACCGCGATACGGCTTTTGCCGTGGGCGTGATACTCCATGCGGTGGTCTTTGTACCCCCCATTTTGCTGGGGCTTTATTACGCCTGGCGTATCAAGGTGTTCAATCTGGGAGGGACGCCGTGATTTCTGTCGTTATTCCTGCCTACAACGCCGAGGTGACGCTGGGTCGTTGTCTCGCCGCCTTGGGTGAGCAGACTCGGCCGCCGGATGAGATTATCCTCGTAGACGATGGCTCGACCGACGGCACCGCTGAACTGGCGCGTCGCCACGGCGTGCAGGTCATCAGCCAGGCCAACGCCGGCCCGGCCGCTGCGCGCAACACCGGTGCGCGAGCCGCCCGGGGTGACCTGTTGTTTTTTACCGATGCCGACTGCGCCCCCGCTCCTGAGTGGGTTGAGCGCATGGCCGCCCCTTTTGCCGATCCCACCGTCGCCGGCGCCAAGGGCGTCTATGGGACGACCCAGGGGGAATTGGTGGCCCGTTTCGTCCAGATCGAGTATGAGGACAAATACGACCGCATGCGCGGGCAGCCACGGATTGATTTTGTGGATACCTACTCGGCCGGCTACCGCAGAGACGTCTTTCTCCAGGCGGGTGGTTTTGACACGACCTTTCCCACCGCCTCGGTCGAGGATCAAGAGTTCTCCTTCCGCCTGGCAAAAGCGGGTCACCGGCTCGTCTTTGTGCCTGGTGCCAGCGTGTTGCACCTGCACGACCGGACCCTGGCCGAGTACGTCCGGCGCAAGTATTGGATTGGCTATTGGAAGGCGCTGGTGACCCGACGCTATCCCTCGAAACTGGCCCGCGACTCTCACACGCCGCAGGTCCTGAAACTGCAGATGGGAATGGCCGGCGCGGGCGCGCTGTGTTTGGTGTTGAGCTTCTTGCTGCGACTTGGCGACCTGGGTCGAACGCAAGCGGCTCCGCGGCGGGGGCGGCGCGCTGGCTGGGCGCGCTGGGGGCTCCTATTTTGGCTCGCCCATGGACTGACCACGCTGCCCTTTGTCCGTAAAGCCTGGCCCAAGGATCGCGCGGTCGCTTTGCTGTCGCCGCCGCTCTTGTTTGTGCGCGCCTGGGCGCTGGGGGTGGGCTTTGTACTGGGTAACCTGCGCTGGTTAAAACCGGGTGGACACGCCCGGTAAAAAAAGAGGATCGTAGCGCTGGCATGGCAACGGAGTGAGCTGTGGTTACCTCGAAAATAGACTTGAGAAGTCTGAAAGACTTCTCAAGTCTGGCCGCTCTGGCCTTTCTCGTGCCTTTGTCCGTTTACCTGCTGACCCTGGCGCCCGGCCTCACCTGGGCCCACTATGGCGCGGACGGTGGGGATCTGATCACCGCCGCTTATACGCTAGGCGTGCCCCATCCCCCCGGTTACCCCACCTATACCTCGTTGGCCTGGCTGTTCACCCGCCTGCCGGTGGGCAGCGTCGCCTGGCGGGTCAACTTGCTCTCGGCCACCAGCACCGCCGCCGCCGCTGCGCTGATTTACCGGGCGGTTCTCAAGCTGGCTGAGGAAGAGGGCGACACGACGGTCGTCTTTGCCGCGCTAGGGGCCGCCTGGAGCTTTGCTTTTGCCCCGCTGGTCTGGAGCCAGGCGCTCATCGCTGAAGTGTACGGCCTGGCCGGTTTGTGGACGGCCATGGTCCTGCTGTTAGCGCTGCCTCCCCCCTCGCGCCACAAACCCCTGATCCTGGGGATCGTTTGGAGTCTGGGTCTCGGCGTCCACCTGATCTTGATCTTCTTGGCGCCTGTGGTCGTGTGGGCCGTATGGCGAGCCGGACGGCGGGCGTGGTGCCGGGTGCTGATCGGCTTCTGCGCCGGGCTGCTCGTGTGGCTTTATTTACCCTTGCGGGCGGGGCGGGGCGGCGTTACCTGGGGACAACCGGCGGACCTGGCGGGCATGTGGTGGCTGGTCTCTGGCACGCTGTACCGGGATTATGTTTTCGCTTTGCCTGTCCCGGCGCTGGGCGAGCGGCTGGTGGCCTGGGCGCAAACCTGGAACGGTTGGGGCCTGGCTGGCCTGGTGATGGCGACTTGGGGCGTGGTCTGGTCGGCTAATCGCCGGCGGGGTTGGCTGGCGGCCAGTGGATTGAGTTTCGTCGTTTTGAATCTTTACGCGCTAGGTTACAATACTGCCGATTCTGTGGTATACTTGGGGCCTGCATTCGTGATTGGCAGCATTTGGTTGGGTGCTGGGTTGGCGGATCTGTCCCGATGGGTGCTCGGGTGGCGTCGGGCAGGGCTGGTCCTCAACCTGCGGCGCGTGTTTCCTCGACAGGCGTTGCGCAGCACCCCGGAGCGCCTCGGCACCGAGTGGTGTCGTTGGCTCACGCTATTGATGCTGGTCATTGCTTTGCTCACCCCGGCCTGGATGCTGATGCGCCATAAGGGGGCGCTTGATCTCAGCGCTGATCACGATGCAGAGAATTTTGGGCAGGTTGTCATGCGCGACGCACCGCCCAGAGCCATCCTGCTGACTGAGAGCGATCGACAGACTTTTGCCCTGTGGTATTATCAACAGGTCAAAGGGCTGCGACCTGACGTAGCGGTGGTAGATGAAGGGCTGGTGGGGTTCGACTGGTATTGGACCGGGTTACGGCGGGATCACCCCGACCTAGCTCGAGACAGCGCGACGGCAGCGGTGGTATCGACAGATGCACGGCCGCGCTGTCGAGTACGCCGTAAAGCCCGGACGGAATGGTTGGATTGTCAAAACTCACACACAAACTAAAGGCCTGGCGCTGGCGCTACGTGATTTTGCTCGTTGCGTTGCTGGCCTTGGCCTACGGGGGCTACAAGGCTTATCGCGTCTGGGCGTTGGCGCGCTCGCTACAAAGCCGGCTCAACCAGCTTCAGGTGCTGGTTGACGGCGGCGGGGACCTGGAGCCAAACGACATCGGCGATAGCCTGCGGGGCGCTCGGGCCGACCTGGAAGCGCTGCGCGGTGAGACGGCGCTCTTTATGCCTGCGACGCGCTACCTGGGTTGGTTGCCCGGCGTCGGCGGTGATCTGCAGAGCGCATCGGCGTTGTTGGACGTGGCCATAGCGGTCACCGAGGCGGGCACCATGGCTTTTGACGGTTTGGAGCCCTTGCTGACACTGTTGGAGGATGAAAATGTCGAGGGCGAACCGCTGGCCCTGGTGCTACAAACCCTATCGGATGCCCGCCCCGATCTGGTCGCGGCCCAGGCCCGGTTAGCGACGGCGCTGGAACTCAGGGCGGAGATTGACGACGACGCGCTATCGGCGCGTACCGCCGACTTGCTCGCCCGGCTTGACCGCTACTTGCCCTTGATCGAGACGGCGCTTGATGGCGCACAACTGCTGCCTGACTTGCTGGGCGGGTCGGGCCGGCGAACCTATCTCCTGCTGGCCCAGAACGACGACGAGCTGCGCGCCACCGGAGGGTTTATCAGCGCGGTTGGGGCGTTGACCCTGGACGACGGGGAGATTGGCGAGATCACTTTTGAAGACAGCTACGCCCTGGACGATTTCCGGAACCCTTATCCGGACTCCCCAGCGCCCTATCTGCGTTACCTGGGCATTGACCAGTGGGTCTTTCGCGACGCCAACTGGTCGCCCGATTTTCCTACGTCAGCCCGGCAAGCGGTGGCGTTGTATCAGATCAGCCGTGACCTGGCCGTGGACGGTGTGCTGGCGGTAGATCAACAGGCGCTGCAGATTGCTGTCGCTGCGCTGGCGCCCCTGGAGGTGGAAGGCTGGACAGAAGCGGTGACGGGGGATAACGTCGTCTCTCTCATCCGGCTGGCCTGGTCGCCGCCTGAGGAAGCGAGCGACGCTGAATTTGGCGAATGGTGGCGAGAGCGCAAGAGTTTTGTGGGCGACCTGGTCGGCGCGATGCGGGCCAGGGTTGAGGGTGCACCAGGCCAGGTCGACTGGGTGGCGTTGGCCAAGGCCGTCTTTCAAATCCTGGACGAGCGTCACTTGCAGGTCTGGTTGGCCGATGCGGATAGCCCGGCGGTCGACTTGTTGGCCGAACAGGGCTGGGATGGCGCGTTGCGCCCGGCAGCCAGTGACTATCTGCTGGTCGTGGACACCAACATGGGCTTTAACAAGGCCAACGGATTGGTCCGGGAAAGCATCGATTATCAGGTGCTGATCGACGCCGATGACACAGCCGAAGCGACTTTAACGGTGCGGCACGTCAATCCCAGCGTCGGGGAAGCGGCGTGTGACCACCGGCCGCATTACGGCGCCGACTATGAGGAGATGATGAACCGCTGTTACTGGGACTATTTGCGGGTGTATGCCCCGGCTGGTAGCCAGCTCCAAAGCGCGACGGTGCATCCCGTTGAGGCCGATTTGCTGATCTCCGGGCAGCCACAGTCGGGTGAGGTGGAGGTGCTCCCAGAGGAAAAGGGTAAGGCGGTTTTCGCCTCGTTCTTTGTCCTGCCGCGCGGGCAGGAGACCGAGACCCGTTTTGTCTATCAACTCCCGCCGACGGCGGTGGAACGGCACGCGCAAGGCTGGCGTTACCGGCTGCTGGTGCAAAAGCAAGCCGGCACCCGCGCGGTTCCCCTGCGCGTGTCGTTAATCCTGCCACCGGGGGCGCGCGTGGAAGCGGTCGAGCCGCTGGCGCAGGGGCCAGAGCCCAACCGGATGGTTTTCGATACCAGCCTGGTCACGGATCAGGCATTTGAAGTCTCTTTTCAATATGACCGTGATTAACAAGGGAGAGAAAAGATGTTCAGACTGTCAACGCTTGTCAGGGTCGCCGTCGTAGCAGTGGTGGTTGGACTGCTGGCGCACTTGGGCAGCGGGGAAGGTGCATCCTGGGCCGCCCCTGATCAGGACATCGAGCGCCAGACGGTGCCCACGCGCACGCCGACGCCGGCGCCGGTCACGCCGACGGTGCCACTGCCCACCCCGAAACCGGGGCCGACGGCGACGGCTTCGCCGACGGTGACACCGGCCTTGGTGACTGCTGACGCTAGCACCGCCGTGTACAGTGGACCCGGCTTTGAATACGCGAGCGTCGGCACGTTGGAGGCGGGGGATGCCGCGCCCGTCGTGGGGCGGAATGCCGAGGGTACCTGGTGGCAGATTGTCTTTCGGGAGGGGACGGCCTGGGTCGCCGATACGGTCGTGACGGCCAGCCCGGAGGCCTACGCCGCGCCGGTGGTCAGCGCCCCCGCGTTGGATGCGTCCGAGGGGACCACGTTTGCGCTGCCCAAGGCAGGCAGTGGGTCTGTGTCGCTGAGCGGCGGAGTGTCGTTGCTGGTCAGCGGGGCGTTGTTGCTGCTGGCGGGGCGCTGGGCGATTCGCAGCCGGCGCAGAGGAGCGGCGTAGCTTAACTGGCGTACGCGTACGCGTAGGCGTAGCGTAGGGTTGACGTCAAGTAAAATCGAGCCAGATGTGGTAGCATGTCTGGCGTCAGTGGGGGGAGTGCCCTCACAATAGCATTTCAAATCGAGGCGTCGGTGGGCTGTTTCCCCGGCGCCTCGTCCACGTCGTGGGCACGCGTGCCCACGATTTTTTTGTCCCCCCCGGAAGCGAGAGGCCTCGCTCGACATAGCGGTTCGCCGGCACGTGACAGGCGTGCTGTACTTGATAGACAAGGCTTTTCACTCTCAGAGCCATCCACAGGAGCGTGCTGATGCCCCATTGAAGGTAAACCTGGTCATCTGACCAATAAAGAGATTGTTTACTTGACCAGTCGCAAAATCCTTCACATCACCAACTGCAAAATTCCCCAGATGCCCGATGCATCTGGGGAATTTTTATTTTATGCTGGAGCTGAAATATCAAAGCTTCATCTATGCAATGAGGGATTGCCGGGCTTGTCAACGTGAATACGTGGAGGT